>JAQBYL010000207.1 GCA_027622495.1 Pseudomonadota bacterium | reverse complement strand
ATCTGTTGGCAGAAATCGCCGCTCAACTGCTCGAAAGCCAGGGTCATCAGGTTGAGCGACGCTTTGGTATGGGTGGCACGTTAATCTGTTATCAAGCACTGGTTAATGACGAGATTGATCTGTACATGGAATACACCGGCACGCTGAGCCAGGTGATTCTGGATCTTGGGCGCGAAGCGGAGCTTAATGAGCTGAACGATCTGCTGGCCAGTCGGTCTCTGGCAATAGGACCACCGCTTGGCTTCAACAATACCTACGCCATGGTGGTCAAACGCAGCGTCGCCGAGGCCAGAAAACTCTTCAACCTCGCTGATCTTAACCTGCATCCCGATCTCAAAGTTGTTGTGAGCCACGAGTTTCTCGAGCGAGCGGACGGGTGGCCCGGTCTGGCTGCAACGTACGGGCTTGCCGGCACACCGACGGGTATTGAGCACGGGCTCGCCTATCAGGCTCTCGATGAGGGGGTGATCGATGTGACCGACGCCTACTCCACCGACGGTGAACTCGAACGATACGATCTGGTCACGCTCACGGATGATCAGAACTATTTCCCTGTATATCTTGCGG
Source organism: Pseudomonadota bacterium (assembly GCA_027622495.1). Taxonomy (GTDB): domain Bacteria; phylum Pseudomonadota; class Gammaproteobacteria; order Pseudomonadales; family Azotimanducaceae; genus JAQBYL01. The sequence goes on along the minus strand of JAQBYL010000207.1, from coordinate 6,546 downwards.
TGCCACTGGTCCGGGCAGATCTGCCAGAGGAGGTCACAACTCTTCTTGCCAGTCTGGAAAACAGCATTGATGACCAGCAGATGAGCGCGCTCAACTACCAGGTGGTTTTTAACAAGCGATCGTTTGCCGACGTGGCATCGGAGTTTCTTGCCAGCCGCGGTGTACACACAGAGATTGCCAGGTACCCGATCGTCGATGAGCTCATCAGAAATACCATCCAGCATCTGAAGCTGACCTCTATCGCCCTGCTGGCTGCTGTGCTTGTGGGAGTTGGTCTGAGCCTTGCGATCTTTCGACGCCCGGGTCTCTCCCGCGCCGTGACTTACATTTGCGGTCTGATGCAGACGATCCCCTCGATTGCCCTGTTGGCCCTGATGATCCCGATCTTCGGTATTGGTGCGTTACCGGCGATCATTGCGCTGTTTCTGTATTCGCTCTTACCTATTCTGCGCAATACCGTCACAGCGCTGACCACGATTGATCCGACCCTCACGCGCGTTGGTGTAGCGATCGGGTTGACGCAGCTCGAACAGCTTAAATATGTCTATGTTCCACTGTCGCTGCCCAGCATGCTGGCCGGTATACGCACGGCAGCGGTGATCAGCATTGGCACAGCGACGCTGGCGGCCTTTATTGGCGCAGGCGGGTTAGGTGATCCTATTGTCACCGGCCTTTCGCTCAACGATATGAATCTCGTGTTGCGAGGGGCGTTACCGGCGGCGGCGCTGGCGGTACTGACAGAACTGCTTTTTGAGGCGATTGAGCACAAACTTCTGCCGGGTCACCTGCGACTTACCACCTGATTAAAGTGCTGTGGCACGCAGGAAGCTGCGAAAGCTGGAAGCATCCGGGTCGTAGTCCACATCTACCGCCGGTTCATTTGAGACACCGATGAACCAGGTCTGCCTTGAGTTGACCACGATGGTCTCAAGCAGGAATTCCGGCCAGGGATACTCCTCCGCTCCCAGGTAGTCTTCAGGAGATTCGTAGAAGTAACCAACTACCCGACGAGCTGCGATCGCGTCAACGATCTCCGCTGGTGCGCTGTGCCTTTGTGCAAAAGCGAGTTGGCCCTGCATCTGCGCGTCACTGGCTATGACCATCCGTTTTACAGCACCGTCAAAATCGACGAACACAAAACCGTCTGGCTCGCCAACCTGGTAGTACTCAACGATCCTGTTGGCCTCGATAAAGTTGAAGATAAAATCTTCGACCTTCGGGTCAGACATGAATTCGGGCGAAGTTGCTGACAGGTGGGTATGCAATCGTTCGCTGTGCGCGGCGAAGTATTCGAGCTGCAGTTCGCTCACAAAACCGATCAACTGTTCCATGGCCAGGCTGGTGGTTTTGGTGATGTATCGGTCGATCAGACGGGCGTTAAAGGCTTCGACTGCGGTCTTTTCGTCGGCCACGCCGGTCAGCAGGGCGCGCCGGATAAAATGGTCTTCGATGTAGGTGCAAAGCTGAAGGCCGTTGATTCTGGGCATGGCGTAGTCAACGATCAGCACCGATACCCGCCGGAAGCGGTCGATCTGGCTGATCTCCTGCTCGATAAGACTGGTGTCCAGGTGCACGATCTGTTTGCTGCTGCTGTGAGCTTCCACCTGCAGGGCACGACTCACCAGAGAAGTAAGGGGTGGCGGTGTGTTCAGAAAATCGATAGCTTCCTGCGGCCGGTTGAATGCCACATAGGCCAGATCCGGGGGCAGTCCCAGGCACATGGCGTCCAGGAACGACTGGTTGTCGTCAACAAAACAAACCGTCGTAGGGTGGTAATAGGGCATCAGCGAATGACGGAGCATGCTTTACCCCAGCAGTTCCAGCAGAGCGTTCTTTTTGGTGTTGTTTAATCCACGAAAGCCCTTGATGATTCTTTCCTCGTCTTCGGTCAGGTTTCGGCGGAACATCTGTTCGATCTGAGAATGCAGCGGAGGCTCCAGACCGGCGCGTGATTGACCATCAGGAAGAACGCTGAATGAATGCTCGAGTCGCGCTACAATCTCGGAGTTCATGCTGCGATGGTACAGGAGCGCAGCTTCAGTGATCTGTCCGCGCATGACCTCTGGCAGGCGTACAACAATCTTGTAAGGTTTCTCCGTCATTGAACGGGCGCTCCTGTCGGCTTCACTGCAAGAAAGGTCAGGTACTGCTTGCAGATAATGTACGCCGGGGAATAGCGCTGCACAACTGATGGCACTTTAATATCAAGCTGGTCAACACACCTATGCAACCAATCGAACAGAACAATGTAAGACTTGCTGCTACTGTCTTGTTAGTCCGGGATAAGAAGCCTGGATCCGTCGAGATTTTCATGGTTCAAAGACCTGGTCGCGTGGATTTTCCAGACCTGCACGTATTCCCCGGAGGCAAGGTCGATGAGGCGGACTTCCTGCCTGATCTGTGCAACGGTATCGACGATGAAATCGCAAGCAGACTGCTCGGCGTGTCTGCCGGGGGTTTACGATCCTGGGTTGCAGTCATACGTGAGTGCTTTGAAGAAGCAGGTGTTCTGCTGGCAGATCGCCACGGTGTGCCGATTGACTTTAACGACAGGGCCGAGATCGAACACATTGCGTCGCATCGTTCGCAACTGATTGATGGCACCATGAGTTTTGGCGAGTTCTGCCAGGCCGAGGGCTTGAGTCTTGCCTGCGACCGTACGCTTTATTTCAGTCATTGGATTACACCGGAAGCAGCGCCCCGGCGGTTCGATACACGGTTCTTTCTTGCGCCCATGCCCGCAGGTCAGGAGGCGATTGCGCATGAGTGGGAAACGGAAGGGGGTTGCTGGATCACGCCGGAGATGGCGCTTTCGAATCATAAAAAAGGCGCCTGGCAGATGATTTCACCCACGCTCATCACCCTGGAGATGGTGTCTGCCTATGATGATATGGATTCACTCTTCAAAGCGGTGCTGGCTGAAGAACACTACCCTGACCTCACAACCGACCGGCGTTTTCAGGGTATGCACCCGCTTCGATGAAACACGCCAGTGAGTGAACCGCTCGTCCGTCTGACTGCGCTCGCCAAGGCATTCGTCGATGGCGGCAAACCGCATGTGGTGCTGGAAGACTTTGCTCTTGATGTGCTGCCTGGTGAGATCGTCGCCATCTGCGGTGCCAGCGGCTGCGGAAAATCTACCTTGTTGAATTTGGTTGCCGGTCTCATAGAGTTGGATCACGGCGCCATTGACTTCAAGCCTGTTGCGGAAAGTACGCCGATCGCGTTGCATAACTTGTCTGCCGCGCAGCGGACCAGAGTGCGGCGCAGTCACATTGGTGTGATCTTTCAGTTCTTCAATCTGGTCCCGACGTTAACGGTGCGTGAGAACGTGCTTCTGCCACTGCAACTCAATCGGACCATTCACAAATCGGCAGATGCGCTGGCGCATCTTGTGCAACTGGGTCTGGGGGAACGTTTCGACAGTTTCCCGGATGTCCTGTCCGGTGGGGAACGTCAACGGGTGGCCATTGCCCGGGCGCTTGCCAACGATCCGCCGCTCCTGCTGGCAGACGAACCAACCGGAAATCTGGACGCCGAACATTCCGCCGCGGTTGTGGATCTGTTGTGGTCATCGGTCCGTGAACGTCAGAGTGCCATGTTGATTGCAACGCACAGCGAAGCGGTCGCTGCTCACGCGGATCGGATTGTGCAGTTCGAAAGATGAACCTGATCGGGCTGGCTAATCTTCGTTTTTTTCTAACCACACCTCTCACCACATTGACCGCACTGCTTGGTGTTGCGCTCGGTGTTGCGTCCATTACCGCCGTGCATGAAATCGGCGTTGCCATCCGCACATCCCTTCCTGAGCAGGCACGCGCTTATCTGCCGGGGATGACACACTTCGCCAGTCACCCGAATGCCGGTATGGATGAATACTTCGATTTGCGCGGTCGCTGGCGGGCGGGGGAGTTTGAAGACATTCTGAACATGTCGCCGGTGGTGGAAGGGTCGGTGGTGGTGCTGGACCGGCGCGTGGACGTAGTGGGTACCGACTGGCTTGCACTGGGTGCCGGTGGGGTTGTTGATCCGCAAGGGGGTAGCTCCACCCACATCAACACCGTGATGGCGAGTTCCGGCAGCGGTTTTAAACCCGCACAGACATTCGAGTTGAGCGGTAAGCAATACCTGGTGCGTGATGTGGTGCCGGGGAGCGCGCCTGCACTGTTCGCCGATATCGGTACAGCGCAGGGATTGCTGAACCGCCCGGCCGATCACCTGAGCTATATCGCCTTCGCCCAACGCGATGTTTTTGCAGCGTTCAAACATCTGCTCGAACGCCTGATGCCCGGCATCTCACGCGGTGTGCCCGACGTGACGATATCGAGCTTTGGCGAACCCTGGCAGACAAACAGCCTTGCTGAGGATCAGCCAGAGCTGCGTCTCGGCAGATCGGTGCTGTTCAACCTGGGCGCGTTGGGCACTTTGTCTTTAGTTGTTGCCTGGATACTGATCTATCAGATCTGCGTTACCTGGCTGCGTCGTCAGCTGCCGGTTATGCAGCGCCTGTATGCCATCGGGGTTTCCATGCAGGAGATTCGTGGCTGGTTCATTCTGGCGCTCATCGTTCTGGGTTTGCTGGCAACTCTGTCTGGTGTTGCAATCGGTCATGGTCTTTCGTCCTTCCTGCTCGATCAGGCTGCCCGGGGTATGGCTGCGTCGGCGGTTGGTGTTCAGCTGAGCGGCGATGTGCTGATCAAAGGCACCTTCTCCGGGATTGTGGTTTTTGCGGTTGCTGGTCTGTTCGCTTTTGATCGCATATGGAACGCGCGCGTCGCAGGTCGTATCTGGCCTGCGGGGATTGTGCTTCTGTTGATTCTTGTGGTTGGAAGTCTGAGTTCGGCGAGCGGTCTGATTGGCGGGTTTGCTGCCATTCTTGCGGCCTGCCTGCTGACCCTGCTCGCGTTGCGGCCGATGCTGAATGGTCTTAAACGAAGCAGTTGGGTATATGCCGGGAATCTGTTGAATCGGCTTGCCGTGCGTGAGGTGATCTGGTTTCAGGAAGACCTGCGGGTGGCGCTGGGTGCGCTGGTGCTGGCCCTTGCTACCAGTATCGGTGTGGGTCTGATGGTAGACAGCTTCCGTCTCGACTTTGAGCGGATGCTGGGTCAGCGTCTGGGCTATGACCTGTACGTCACCAGTTCATCCAATCGTGACCTGACATCGCTTAAGGCGAGCGTGCAGAATCTGCCTGGCGTCACCCGATCGAATCTCTACGGTCGCTTTGAACTGCGTGATCGTGGCCAGCGCATTGAGGTGGGTCACAGTCATTTTGATGCCGTTGAAGCGGACCGCTACGGTTATGGCTATGCCCTCGAGCTCGATCAGGCGCTGGTCAGCGACAGTTTTCTCGGCCTGGCTGATGCACGCGTTGGCCAGACGCTTGATCTGGCCGGCCGGACAATCCAGGTGGTTGGCCGGTTTCCGGGTTTTGGCGACATGCAGCCGCGCGTGTTGATCCACGATGAAACAGCGCAACAGATGAGCGCAGACCTGGTGTTCGATCGTCTGAGTGTGAATACGCTGGCAGACAAGCGCTCGGAGGTTTCAACAGACCTGGCCAGGCTCGCAGAGGACCTGTCGATCACCGAGCAGGGTGCCATGCGCGAAATTGCGCTGCTGATTTTCGATCGCACCTTCGCCATCACCAGAGCATTGACGGTCACCGCGCTGCTGGTTGCCATGTTCGGGTTGTACAACTCGCTCACTGCGTTGCGTCTGAATCAACAGGCGACAACCTCATTGCTCAACGCGATGGGCCTCACCAGGCTGGAAAAGAAACGCATCGACTTCTTCCGTGCCACCGCCGTTGCCTTTGTTGCAATTCTGGCCAGTATTCCACTTGGTGTTCTGATGGCCTGGCAGTTGTGTGAGCTCATCAATCCGCGGGCGTTCGGCTGGCGCATTGATCTCTATCTTGCCTGGTATCCGATTCTTCTACCCTGCGGCCTTGGTCTGGTTGCCGCGCTGATTGCCGGTTTGTTACCCGGTAACGACTCGACCATTGAAACTGCAGCGCTGCACGGCGAGATGAACACGTGAAAGGTCTGATTTATTTTGTTGCGGTTATGCTGCTGTCGGCATGCAGCGACGACGCACCTGAGGTGCCGGGCATTGCGGTTCAAAGTCTGCTCGGGGCAGGTGGGGCGGACGATGCGGGCTTTGCCAGAGCCGAAACCGTTGTTGAGTTTGTGTTTCCTGCCGATCACGGCGCGCATCCGGCATACCGCAGTGAATGGTGGTATCTGACGCTTGCTCTGCAAAACCAGCACGGCGATGACCTGGGTGTGCAGTTCACGTTGTTTCGACAGGCGCTAACGGGTTCCGCCAATGCGAGCGACCCCTGGCAGAACGGCCAGATGTATATGGCGCACGCCGCCCTGACTGAGGTTGCCTCTGCAACACATCTGCACGATCAGCGTTTCGCCCGGGGGCACCCGAGCCTTGCTGGTGCTACCGTGCAGCCGCTGGATGGGAGTTTTTCGGCGTGGCTCGAAGACTGGCGGCTTGAGGGCCTCGATGGTGTATTTAAATTGCAGTTGCGAA
>JAQBYL010000206.1 GCA_027622495.1 Pseudomonadota bacterium | reverse complement strand
CGAACGCATATTCTTTGCCGGTATCGACAGTTTTGACGACGCCAGAGAACAGCCGTTTCACTCGCTGGACCTGATCTACAGTTTCTATCCAACCGAGCATCTTTCGTTCAAAGTGCGCGTAAAAAATCTGCTGGACGACAATCTCGAGATCGAACAGAACGGAGTCAAGATACTGGAGCAGGACGTGGGCAGAACGTTTCTGCTCGACGTGAAGTGGGATCTGTAAGCAGCGGGTTTTGTTTACCCCATTGGGGCGGGGTCCTTTTAAGATGAAAAGGCCACGCCCCTTTTTTTTTCAGGCGCTGCCTTTGAGAACGTTTCCTGCGCGCTGAAGGTCAGCGCGCAACCTGGCCGATAGACGACGGCAGCCGGATGCTGGTGGGGCGCAGGGTCCGCCCGGTAGCAGGATCGATCAGGAAATAGCCGCGGTCCTGCATGCAGGAAAAAAACGGCTCAGCCTCGCTCGCATCAGTCAGGCTCGTGGCCTGGACCGCGAATGCATCGCACTGGCGGGCGTCGAACGCGAACAGGTACTCGCCACCGTCTGGATGGGTCCATGAATATTCCTGCGGTGTCGTGCTGCAGCCTGGCAGCATGACGCTTGTCAGCAGGGAACCGAAAAACACTGATCTGAATTGTGATTTAGCCATACCGGCGAAAATAGCCGGAGACTATGACAGTGAGATGACAGAACCCGAATCTTCAGTGGAGTAACGCTAATTCACTGAATCAGCAGGTTGGGCGGGATGTCTGGGGGTTGGCGGACAGCCTGAAGCGGGCCTTCGCCCGCTTTCGGTTGCAGTCGTTAGTAGGGTCTTTCGGTGTTACTTGCAGTGAGCTGATAACCACGCTCGTTCATACAGGCAACGTATGCGCCATAGGCTTCACTGTTGGTCTCAAAAACGCTTTGACCCGAGCTGCCGGTGCTTACCCGGGAGCAGTAGTTGTTATCTACCTGATACTCCGGGCTGGTCACCTGGTCAGCAGAGACCCAGTGATGTGTCGCCGCTGGTTGCTGCGTTGCGCATCCCGCCAGGCCAATGGCTAGAACAAGATAAATCATCGGTTTCATGTGTACCTCCCGCTAAACCATCATCCATCGACATAAAAAATTGTCGTTCATCGATCTGTCACGCAACTATGGTACCACCTATTGGAAATCGCTCAAGGCGAAATTCAGCCAGAATTATGACAGTCAACACGCCGGTTTGTGACAGTCTGAAGGTGACAAAAAATCAATTTGGTGAAACCGAAACGTCACAATCGTCCTGCAAAGTATCTGGCAGAAACTACCGACACTTATGCAGAGGGCGCAACGTGGGTTACCGGCAGCTTTTGAAAAACTACATCAGACATCTCGAACTGGTTGCTGGAGATAACTACATCGAAGGCTACGCGGCTGAAAAAATTCTGACACCAAGAGAAATCAGCGAACTCAAAACCATCGCGTCCGAAATCTTCCGCGAAGCTCATCTGCCGGACGGGTCTGATAAGGCGGCGAATTACAACTATCGTCTGCGCCTGTTGATGAACCGCTATGCTCTCAGGGTCGAAGATGTGGCGTGTCTGATGAATATTGATGCACAGAGGGTCCGTTTCTGGCGAACCTCGCCCGGATCCAATCAGTATGTGCAGATGTCGTTGCACGAATTCGATACCTTTGACGCGGCCCTGACACGGTGGCTGGAGAAAGACCCTAACCGCCGCTAACAACAATACTCAGGGCGGTTTCGATGTTTTGCTACCCCGTTCCGTCACGCTGAATTCATCGATCTGTTGCAGATCTGTCACACATCGTGACTATGCTTTCGTGTATGACAGCTATAAACAAACACTACAGAGCAATCTTCATATCGGACGTTCATCTGGGAACCAGAGGATGTCAGGCGCAACGTCTTGCCTCCTTTCTGAAGCATCACACGTGCGACGAGTTATACCTGGTCGGGGACATCATCGACGGCTGGCGGCTGAAGTACAATTTCTACTGGCCCCAGGAACACAGTAACGTCATGCGGCGGTTCCTGACCAAAGCCAGAAGGGGAACGAAGGTCACTTACATAACCGGGAATCACGACGAATTTCTGCGTCGTTACAGTGATTGCGAGTTCGGCCAGATACGTATTGTGGACCAGGTATCGCACATTGCCGCGGATGGGAAACGCCTTCTGGTCGTGCACGGTGACCGGTTCGATATCATTACGCGGTATCACCGTTGGCTGGCGTTTCTGGGCGACATCGGCTACAGCTTTTTACTTCGTGCGAATCATTGGGTGCATCTGCTGCGTCGTCAGTTCGGCTATGAATACTGGTCGTTGTCAGGATGGCTAAAATACCGCGTCAAACGCGCTGTCAACTATATCAGTGAGTACGAAGCCGGGTTGTCCAGACATTGTTCGAAAGCCGGATATGACGGAGTGATCTGCGGTCACATACATCATGCTGAAATCACCAGCATGAATGACGTCGTCTACATGAACTGTGGCGATTGGGTCGAAAGCTGTACGGCGCTCGTTGAGGACCACGAGGGCCAGTTCTCGATAGTGCACTGGTCCGAGGCGGATGTGGCGCGCTGCAATGGTCAAGTGGTTTCGATACCGAGGCGGTACGCAGCCTGATGACACACGTGAAAAAGCTTCTCATCGTAACGGACGCATGGTCTCCACAGATCAATGGTGTAGTGACTACCTTCACCGAAGTCATACCACGGTTGCGGTCGCTTGGGGTTGAAACCAGCGTCGTGCACCCTGGCATGTTCAAGACATTTCCAATGCCCGGCTATCCGGAAATCCGTCTTGCGCGCAATCCCTGGCTGGTGAAAAAACTGATTACCGATGCCGGTGCCGACGCAGTCCACGTGGCGACCGAAGGTCCACTGGGCGTGTACGCACGAAACTGGTTACAGAGAAAGGGAGTGCGCTTCACAACATCTCTGCATACGAAGTTTCCAGAGTATCTGCATGAAAGATCAGGTTTGCCGATCTCCACAGGCTACCGTTTTCTGCGCTGGTTTCACCAGGCGGCTGCGGTCACGCTCTGCACCACTAACAGCCACAGGCGTGAACTGCAGCATCACGGTCTTTCGCACCTGAGAGTGTGGGGACGTGGGGTAGACACCGAGCTTTTCAGACCAGCACGCCACCGTGGCACCGGTCCCAGACCCGTGTTGCTGTACGTCGGACGGATTTCCGTGGAGAAGAATCTGGAGGCTTTTCTATCGCTGGATATCGACGCTGAGCTACGCGTGGCGGGTGATGGACCGGCTAGGCGTGATCTTGAGCATCGTTATCCGGATGCAGTGTGGCTGGGCTACCGAACGGGTCAGGCACTGGTGGATGAGTATGCTCGGGCAGATGTGTTTGTATTTCCCTCCAGGACCGACACTTTTGGTCTGGTCATGCTTGAAGCAATGGCCTGCGGCACCCCTGTCGCCGCTTACCCCGTAACGGGTCCTGTCGATGTGATCGACAACGATTTCAATGGCTATATGAGTACCAGTTTACTGGATGCGGTCCAGCGCGCGCTGGTTCTTGATCGCGCGAACTGCCGGACTGCTGCGCAAGCCTACAGCTGGCAGGTGGTAGCGGATCGATTTGCCGAAGTGATTTTCGGTGCCGCGAGTCCGAAACACGTCGATGATGTCCGGCCTGGATCTCAGAATCAGCTGGCGGCAGGCTGACTGAAGGTTGAACCAGCCGTCTTTGTACAGACAGGGCAAACCACGTCAACACCACATGATACATGGGAGAAGGGGCACCCGTTTCCGGGTGCCCCTTTTACCAGGCGGTTAGTGAGGGGAGATCACGCTGCCTGATTCAGAGAAACTTCTTTGACGCTGTGGCGCGTATGCGCTTCGTTCATCCGGTTGTGCAGTTCGGCGGTCGCGGCTGCCACGTTTTCGAAATCCAACGCCTGCAGTGGCTGCAGAAATTCGACACCGACTTCGCCCCGCAAAACGGATCTGCTGCCTTTTGGCCGAATGGCTCTAAGACCAGACAGGTAAATCGGCACAATCTGAAGACCATTGTTGCGCGCGAGAATTGTCGCGCCGTGTTTGAACTCGCCCAGCGCTTCGTTGGTTGCACGGGTCCCTTCAGGAAACAGAAACACATGCTGACCGCGGTTCAACAACCAGTTGGCGTACGACAGTGCTCGCGTACCACCCCCGCGCAGGATGGGGAAATTGCCCAGAACCAGTGACTGATACCAGGGTTTCAGTTGAATTTTTTTCTTGCCCTTCACAAACCACCGATCCTGCGCCGCGCCAAAGTACAACTTCGATTTGATCGACTCCGGCAGGACCTGGTGAACGACCAGAGTATCGAGATGACTCTGGTGATTCGCGACGAATATACAGGGCCCCTGCAGGTTATCCAGCAACTGCGCCCCGCTGACGTTTATAGGCTCGTCGGCGCATTGCTCGACGCACCAGACGCGCCCATGTCTGGATCTGCCATTTGTGCGGCCCAACGTATTTCGACTCGTTCGCTTCATAAAGCGTGGGTACTTTTTTTAATCTGACATTTACCAGGGTTGCGCTCATCTGAGACCTTCCTTGTTGTGATACACGTTCGTTGGTGTCTGTTTCTTTCCGATCCGACACACTCATCCTTGAAATCGCCTCATCCACGTTTTTCGTTGCTTTTTGCCTTCAGGGCTTGCAAACGTCAGGCCAACTTTTAAATGACTCGAAAATGCCGTGAAAACCTGCAGAAACTGGCCGAGAGCGATTTGTCAGCAAGCTGGTTCGCACCAAGGTGAAGCAACTTGCAGCGGTGCGCTCACTTATGGCGCACAGTCTGCGCGGTCGATGATGTTGTTCGAACAGTAGTGTTCTATTTTTACAACCAGATGAATGTGCTGGTGTCGAAGAAGCTTTCTCAAGAAGGTTCAGGAAAACAAAGAGAGAGAGTGCATGATTTTCAGCGAGGTGTCTTATTCGCGAAAATCTCCTCTATCCAACTGCTGACCCGGTCGCAATTGGTCAAAAGCCAGGTGCAGTGTTCCAGTGGCCATTCCAGCAACGATTGATTTAATTCAGAGCGCTGATCGCTGACTCTGGTCACGCGAAACCGGTAGGTTCGCAGGTGTTTCAGTGTCGCGAGGATTGGAAACAACCCTGCGAATAGCTGCGTGTCAGGTACGCTGGCAAGAACCTCAGGATCGAGCCGGGTGATAAACCGGGTGAGCTTGTCTTGTTTTAGCACCCCTTGCAGAGGCCGATCGGTGCAGAAGCGGACGGAGGTGCAGGCCACATGCTCCCAGAACAGCTTTGCACGATAGCTGTCCCAGTCGCACAGTAACCTGATTCGACCGCCGTCGATGAGTATGTTTTTTTCCGACAGATCATCGTGGATCGGAAGATACAGCATGTTTTCTGGAAGCTGATCCCGCAGTGTGGCTACAACGCGTTCGGTGAGATCCAGATACGCTGTGTGCATGCCGGGCTTCAGAGTTTTGGGGTGCACATCCATTTGGCGCATGGCGTCAAGAGGCAGACCGCTGAGAAAGCTGGATCTGGTTACGGCCGTGCTGCGTTCGAGGCCGATTCGCACGATTGCATTGTACAGATCGGCATATAGGCCATGACCTTGTTCTGCCGGCTGATCAGTCGGTGAATGTCTTTGTCCGGGGGGTAGACCTTGACGAAGAAAGATCTGTCTGCAACCGCGGCGTGGAAACTCTGATGGGTCAGACCTTCCTGGATGCGGCTGACAACGATGCTGTCGGTGCCTGCCCGCAGTAGAGATGCAAGAATGGGGACGAGGGTGGTGGGATCGGTCTGGTTGGTCACATCAATCTGCAGCCGATCATGTGACTTTTGCGCGGATCGAATATTTCGGATCCAGATACACCCTGGTCGAAACAATCCGCGTGATCTGCTCGACGAACATCCACACATCCTCATAGCGGGTATACAGAGGGGTGAACCCGATGCGCAGTATGTCCGGGGCTCGGAAATCGGTGATGGTGTTTTCGGTAATCAATGCCTGGCAGATCTGGTAAGCATGAGGATGAGTGTACGCGATCTGGCTCGCACGATTGTGTGCCTCTATGGGAGAAACAAGTTGGAATTCTGCAAGATCAACACGCGTCGCAAACAGGGTGCGACACAGATCCCCCAGAGCTTCCGATTTTTTTCGTACCTGCTGCAGATCAACGGCATTGAATACGTTTAACGCTTCATCCAGTGCGCACATGGCAAGAACGGATGGGGTTCCACACAGAAACTTGAGGATGCCGGGTGCGGGCAGGTAAGCGCTGTCGAAGGCAAACGGGTCAGCATGCCCCATCCACCCGGTAAGAGGTTGCACGGCAGCATTCTGATGCCGGGTCGCGACGTACACAAAGGCGGGCGCACCGGGGCCCCCGTTCAGATACTTGTATCCGCAGCCGACAGCAAAATCCACGTGGCATGCATCCAGGTGGATGGGCATTGCACCGGCGCTGTGGGCCAGATCCCACAGCACGAGAACACCTTTCCTGTGAGCGAGATCTGTCAGCTTCTGCATGTCATGAAACGCGCCGGACCGGAAATTGACGTGTGTTAACAGCAGCACCGCGACCTCATCGGTGAGCCCATCGGTCAGATCTGATTCGGCGACGCTCACCAGTTTGCAGCGGGAAGAGGTGAGGGTTTGTTCTAACCCCTGAGCGATGTACAGGTCGGTTGGAAAATTGTCTGCCTGGGACAATATCGTTGTTCTCCCCGGTTGCAGCGCAAGGGCAAATGTGAGCAGCTTGAACAGGTTGACCGAGATGGTGTCACACACCACCACCTGGCCCGGTGCTGCACCGATTAAGGGAGCGATTTTTTCACCGATCTGAACCGGCATGTCGATCCAGTTGTGTTTGTTCCAGCTGGTGATCAGATCGCCTCCCCACTGTGTCTGGGCCACTTCGACCAGTCTGGTCGCGACATTGGCCGGCAGGGCGCCCAGTGAATTGCCGTCAAGATAGATCGTGCCAGGGGGGAGAGCAAAATCTGCGCGCTTGAGCCTTAAAGGGTCGCGGCGGTCCAGCTCCCGCACATCATTTAAACTGATCAATCGACTAACTCGTGTCTGTCCGGAAATTCGAAGTAACGAAAATGACAAAGAAACAAACACATAAAGGTTAAGGTGCTCCG
>JAQBYL010000205.1 GCA_027622495.1 Pseudomonadota bacterium | reverse complement strand
GGGCCGCGGTTGCGGAAAAGTCGCCAGACCACCCTGGGTGAAGATAGTATTCAGTGCCATCATATTGCGCTGGATTGGTACGTCGTGCTGTGCCGCAAACGCCGCTTCACCAATAAATTGCTGGCCGTTGAGGCGACCACCATTGGCCATCACTGCGGCGAGTTTGGCGAGCCCTCGTGCCGAACACTTGGCTCCGGCCGATGGGATCTCGCCCCTGGCCACATCGGGGGTGTCGACGACCGAGATTTTCTGCATGCCGATAATCGGCACGGGAGCACGAGGACGGGTTCGATTGCGTATGGCGCCGCGCAATCGCCACAATTTTGCAATGATCTGCGCCAGATTGTTCTCCATCTTTCGACCCATCGCCCGCGGGATCAGACTCTGCCAGAACTGATATCCGAAACCGAGCATGGCAACCGGGCTGATCCGGTCCAACTCATCGTCGTTCAGGCCGATGTGTACATCGATCCCGAGTGGTTGACTGACTTCTTCACGCAGAAACTGCCCCATCGTACGGCCTGCTGGCTCAACACGGCGAAATACTTCGTTGGCAATCCATCCTCGGGTTATTGCATGGTATTCCCTCTGATTACCCTCACCCGGCCTGAATATCGGCGTATGGCGCTCGACCACAGCGCCGATTGAGTTCTGCTTTATCTGCTCCGGATGCAGCTGACGGGGTTCCAATGACGTATCGAATGCTGCGAGACCCGCTTCGTGTCTCATGAGATCAGCGACGGTGATGTTGTCCTTACCGTTTGCGCCAAACTCGGGCCAGTAGTCAGTAATTCTGGCGTTGTAGTCGAGAAGACCGCGGTCGTGGAGCATTGCCAGCGTGATCGCCTCCAGAGTCTTTCCGCTGCTGAACACATTTACCAGCGAGTCGGCAGAAAAGCTGTGGTCGTCGATTGCGCTGGCCCAGAGGTCAACAACACACTCTTCCCCCACGTAGATGCACAACTGTGTATTGCGTTCGGCGAGTGTTCGCATGTTGTGTTCGTACAAATCCCGTAACGATTCGTAGCCCGACTTGACTGTGCCTTCTATGATCACCTGCTGCGCCTTCTCATCTGTTTAATTCGAACACCGCACTTTACTCCTGGGCCATGGAATGTCACTACTGATCATCCAGTCGGAGGGTGCCCTTTGCCTGAGAGGTTATTGTTGTTCTTCTCGAAACGGAGATAATCAGCCGATGAGCTATCTTATTTCGGTACTTTTCATTATCGCTGGGCTTATCAACTTCGCGCCCTTGATAGGCGCGAGGTCTAATGAACAGCTCACCAAACTCTATCAGATCGACATACTCGATCAGAATGTTGGCGTTTTACTTCGTCATCGTGCATTTCTTTTCGGAATTGTCGGAGCAATCATCATCCTTGCTGCATTTCTTCCCGCGCTGCGCTTGACGGCAACGATCGCTGGTCTGATCAGCATGGTCTCGTACATCGTCCTGGTATTCGCTATGAGAACGAGCAATCCTAATCTCGTTCGAGTCGCCTGGATCGACGTCTTTGCAACATTTGCGCTTCTCCTCGGATTTGCACTCCACCTGTGGTGTGATCAAATAACGCTCAACTGAGTGTTTTTAAAGTCTGGCAATGAGCCATGTTGTCATCGTCGGTGCAGGTCCAGCCGGTGCAAGCCTTGCTGGTCTGCTCGCCCACCGGGGTATCGAGGTCACGCTGCTTGAGCGGCGCCGGGATTTTGCGCGGGAATTCCGTGGTGAAGTGTTGATGCCAAGTGGCATTGAGGCGTTGGAGCAGATGGGTGTGGTCTCGCTGTTGCAGACGATCCCCACTCACACTCAGCGCGCTATTTCGCTGTATATGAATGGGCGAACGATTCTTAAGCTGAATCTGGAGGAAGATGCTTTCGACGGTCGCCTGCCAATGGCCGTTTCGCAGCCCGCGTTGCTGGAAGCGCTTGTTGCGCATGCCCAGCGCAGCTCGCACTTTCGTTTCATGCGCGGCGTATCTGTGAAAGATCTGCTGATGCAGAACAGCCGTGTCAGTGGTACACAGGACGCGGCCATCTACTTTTTGCTTACCAGACCTGGGATGAATCGCTGCAGTTAGGGTGGGTGATCCTGAAAGGCGCTTTTGGTGAGTTGCGTCATCGGGGTATCGAGCAGTGGATTGAAGAAATGGCCCGCCATGTGGATCAGGACCTGGCCGGGCATTTGCATGCCCACGCCGGTGTCACGCAAAAACCCTTCCTTCTTGATTCGGTTTCCGATTGCGTTAGATGCTGGAGTACGCCTGGTAGTCTGGTCATCGGTGACGCTGCGCATACCATGTCACCCGTCGGCGGGCAGGGTATAAACATCGCGTTGCGCGATGCGATCGTCACAGCCAATCACCTCGTGCCGGCCATGACTGGCACCGATCAGACACCCAAAAAGTTGCATGACGCACTATGTGCCATCGAAGACGAACGTATGCCTGAAGTAAGCCATATCCAGGCATTGCAGGCGCGACCGCCTGAAATACTGTTGAATCGCGCCTGGTGGGGTGAGCCTGTGAGGCGTCTTGCGGCACTTGCCTTGTCACAGGAAAAGATCAGAAGCCGGGTGGCAGGCCAGGTCGCTGCATTTCCGTTTGGTGTTACGCAGGTCCGTTTGAGGGTTTGATCTGCTCTCAGTTGGCCCCGCTGCCCCCTTCAATTGACCTGGCATAGTCATCCCAGCCGGTCACCCCCATCTGCGCAAACAAATGTCGCGCTTGCGCAAGATCATCAGTCATCCCTTCAACATCACCACGCATTCTGGCGAGCCCGGCCCGTTCAAGCAGAAGCAGCGGCAGCAGGCCTCGCGTGTTTGATCGAAGTAGAACCTCCGGTGTTTCGGCGATCTGCGCTTCAAGTTCGTGCAGCTTGTGCGGACCATTGACCATACGCAGCACACGCGCGCGGATGACACCGGCGCTGCGTTGAAATTCAGCGCTCGAGTGTTCCATGCTTGTGTTTGCCCGGGCGAGACTCAGATCGCGATCACCCATGCCAGCGAGGCAAAGGGCCTGGAAACCGTAGATGAAACCGCTCCACTCGCCACCTGCGCCGGTGGATTCGATGCGCTCCCGGGCGCGCTCGAGAAACAGGCTTCCTTCTTCCCAGCGCAGGCCGAGCGTACTGGCATTGCCGCAGGTCATCAACGCATAGACGATATTGCGATCCGTACCCTGCCGTTCTGCCATTTGCAGAGCTTCATCGGAGTAGCGTTTTGCGAGCGCCGCGTCACCGCTTATCCAGCACGGAAAGAATCGATCAGCTGCAGCAGAGGACAGGTCTGCTCCAGGTCCGGCCGCGTGTCTCAGACGCGGGAACTGCACGCCAAACTTAAGCCCTTCCCGGACGTCCCCGGAAAGCGCCAGACACGCGGATCTGATCGCCCAGGTTTCGACATAGGGAAACCAGCCTGCGAGGCTGATTGCAGCAGCTTCATCGCCACCGCCATTGGCAATGTTCTGATCGAAGATCGCGATGCTTTCCTTCCAGCGTGCCTGCCAGGCATAGCCGCGGGCCAGAAAGTGACGCGCGAGAAGGCTGACAGGAAGATCGGCGTCGGCGTCTGCAAGAACGATCGCCCGGGAGGCATGTTCGACCATGCTGTCGAATTCGTTCTGGGAGCTCTTGAGCTGGCTGTACAACGCTTCCAGCAGCGCTTCGGTGTGTCGATCGCCGGTTTTGCGCGCGAGGTCCACTGCTTCCTGAAACACGGTCTCGGACTCCAAGGGGTCTGCGCCCAGACGATCGAGCAGATTGACCAGTTCCGGGTAAACCTCGAGCAGGAGTCGGGTTCGCTCGGCAGATTCCGGCAACGGCACCAGGAGCCGCCTCGCCTGTGCCCAATACTGTCTTGAGGCCAGCAGATCGGTGTTTCGCACCCAGAGCGCGGCGCGCACACACCATACTGCGGCACGCATTGCCTCGCCGGCTTCAGTCCAGTGGTGCGCCACCAGGCCGGCGGATTCGTCCAGCCGATCAGCTTCAGCAAGGGTTATGGCCTGCGCCACCGCTGCATGCCGGGCACGCCGAAGGTTTTTGAGCTGCGAACCGAGTGCGACTTCGTGTGTCAGCGGATGCTTGAATGAATACTCCGCCACTGGGTAGAGAGAACGTTCGTTGATGAGTTCGGCTGTGAGCAGACCGGAAATTGCAGCATCGAGGTCTTCGGTCTTCATGTCGATCGCTGCTGTGAGCAACGGGTTTGCGAACTCTTTGCCGATCACCGCCGCCGTGTACAGAACCTGCTTCTCTTGTTCGGCTAACCGATCGATACGTGCGGCAACCAGCGACTGCACTGTCGCGGGTATCTCCAGAGTGTCGACTGCTCCGCTCAAGATATAGTTTCCTCGCACACCTGTGAGCTTGCCGGTATCCAGGAGTGACAGGACGATTTCCTCTGCAAAGAACGGATTTCCGCCGGAACGAGGACCGATCAACGCAGGGAGTGCCGCAACAGAAGGATCGGTTCCCACCCAGTCGCGGACCAGATCGGTCAATGCCTGTGCATCAAGGGGTGCCATGGGTAATTGAAGAACCCAGGATCTGCGTGTCCAATCGGCCTCGTACTCGGGTCGGAAGTTAACCAGTAGAAGCGTATGCGTGGAGGCCACTGCTTCGACGATCTGCGCGACAAAAAGATCGCTGCCTGGATCGATCCAGTGCAGGTCATCGACCAGCAGTACCATGGGTTCGGCTTGTGTGCGCAGCTGGATCAGACGGCGCAGGAATGCGAACAGCCGGCGCTGTCGAACCGTCGGTTCCAGCAGCAACACAGGCGTCTTCGGATCCGCAACCCCGAGAAAATCCAGAACCAGTGCGCGGTCTTCAGCGAAACCATCATCCAGCAGTGCCAGCTCACCGGCAATCTTCTGGCGTGCTTCACGCGGTCCGTCCTGATCTGTGATGCCGAACAGGTTACGCAACAGTTCCAGGAGCGGCAGGTAAGGGATCGTCCTGCCATGTGCCGGACAGTGGGCTTCGTAAACCAGCAGGCCCTGTGCCCGGCAACTCTCTACAAACTCGGCACACAGACGGCTTTTGCCGACGCCCGGTTCGCCGACCACTGCGGCCACCCGACCGCTGCCTTCGAGCGATCTCTGCAATGCGGACTGGAGCATGGCGGTTTCGTCAGACCGCCCGACGAAGCGTGACAAACCACGGGCACGAGATGTGTCGAGGCGTGTTCGGTGGCTGCCGACACCTTCGAGAATGTAGACACCAACCGGCTCCCGCGTGCCTTTGATCGACACCGGACCAAGCGAACGTGTGTTAAAGAAGCCGTCGACGAACTTGTGAGTGTGCTGCGCCAAAGCGATGCCGTCGGCAGGCGCGAGCTGTTCCATCCGTTGTGCGAGGCCCACCGTGTGACCTTGCGCTGTGTAGTCCATGCGCAGATCGTCGCCGATCCTGCCAACGACGACTTCGCCGGAGTTCAAACCCATTCGAAACGAGAAATTCACGCCGGGATCGATCCGCAGCTGATCGGCATAGGTCGCTAACTGATCGCGCATGTGCAAGGCGGCATAGCAGGCTCTCTGTGCATGATCTTCGTGAGCGATCGGCGCACCGAACAGGGCCATCACGCCGTCACCCGTATATTGGTTCACAGTACCCTCGAAACGGTGTACACCTTCAGTCAGAATTTCAAAGAAACGTTCGAGGATCAGGTGCCAGACTTCCGGATCGAGCTTTTCGGCCAGCTCCATCGAACCTTTAACATCTGCGAACAGCACCGTGACCTGTTTGCGTTCCCCTTGCAGCGCTGAGCGAGACTGCAGAATCTTGTCTGCGAGGTGCTTCGGGGTATACGTGCGGGGTACACGCTCAGACGGCGTGGAAAGCTGTGGTGTTACCGGCATTGGTGAGCCGCATTCGCCACAGAACGCCTCTCCAATCTCGTTGGGGGTCTGGCAGGCTGGACAGAGGGGTGCAAGTCGAACTCCGCAGACGGCGCAGAATTTCCGTCCTTCGCGGTTGTCGGCGTTGCAGGTTTGGCAAATCATCAACAACCCTGTCCCTTAAGACCTACTCACCGCGCGTAAAACTACCGGTTCCAGTAAGGGGCGCGTTGCCGAATCGGGTAGGTTGCCAGTACAGTGCCTGACTGCCGGTCTGATCCGCGTCGAAGTCGTAGGCGCGCACCTCGATGCGCAGATCTTTCCATGCGCTCCCCGCCTGTGCGTCGAGAGCGGTTGCCGGGATTGCCAGTTCTGCCCGATAGCCTTCGGGTGTGCGTTCCACGGCTCGCGTCATTGCCACATCATTGGTTTCGAGAAACCGCAGTAAACCATCGGCTGCGGGGTCCGGTTCCGGTGTCAGATAGGTGAAGGCGATCGCAGCGAGAGTTCCATCAGACAAAGCCGCAGACACCCCTTTAGTCTGGGCACGCAGGTCTGACGATCTAGCATCTACCGAAATACTGATGGCATCCTGTTCGCGGGCAATCCTGGCTGAGTCGGTGACCAACGAGTCGTCGGTTACCTCAACAGCGAAATACAGGCTGGTGTTGTCGTAGTGCAGACCAAAGCGAAAGGAGATGTCCTGTGGTTCGGTTTCAGGCGAACTGAGATCACCCTGTCGGGTGACGACGTACGGCAGATCAGGCCAGTCCTTAAGATCACCGTCTACCACGATTGGCGTAGCGGTTTTCGGTATTGTGTGGGTGGTCAGCGGCATGATTGGTGTGGTCTTCGTGAACTGCAGAACTCGACCGTTAGTCTCGCTGGTCAGCAGCCAGTCTATGGAACCGATCCCGATGTCCCGGTAAGGGAGCGGTGCAGGTGGTTTGAGTTCAAGAACCATGCTCCGGGTTTCACCAGCGACGAGTTCCACAGATTCCAGACCGTTGATCGAGAACCCCTGCGTGCGGCCCACAGTGGGGCGCAGGCTGACCGGCGCATCCGTTGTGTTTGTCAGTTGTACATTGACCAGGGCGCGCTCAAAGGTTTCTGCGGTTCCGACAACGGGGGTGATCTGAAGTACGTTGGCCAACGCACCGAGCGCTGCGTGGCTCTGCGGGTTAGCGACATCCTCGTCGTGTATGCCGGCAAGCCCGAGATTCGCAATCCGCGGCCCTCGATCGGTCATCGTCACCCAGGCGACGTGATCGAATTCGCCGAACAGAGGCCCACG
>JAQBYL010000204.1 GCA_027622495.1 Pseudomonadota bacterium | reverse complement strand
GTCTGCAAGAAGCGTCCTGTAGATCTGGGCAGGGAATGGTCTGTGTTCTCTATGAGAGCGGCCAAACCAAGGCACCAAACGACTTGCTATCGGATGATCACCGCGTAATCTCTCGCTTTTAAACCTTTCGGAAGACACCTTTGTCTGTATCAGAGTCTCAACTTGACATCACTGCCGTACGGGACTATTTCATGGCCCTGCAGGACCGCATCGTCGGCACCCTGGAGGATCTGGATGACCAGGCACGTTTCAGTCGTGAAGACATCCCAGCGCCCAATGGGGGCTTGAGCCGCCCCCGTGTGCTCGAAAACGGCTTGCAGATCGAAAAAGCCGCCGTGCAGTTCACCCACAGCGTTGGTGCAACGCTGCCGCCAGCTGCTACGGAACGCAACCCGCACCTGGCTGGTCACCCCTTCCAGGCAGCCGCCATCTCGCTGATTGTTCACCCCTGCAATCCCTACGTGCCGACCACCCATGCCAACCTGCGCTTCTTCCTGATCGAAGCCGACGAACCGGAGTGGTACTTCGGCGGTGGGTTCGATTTGACCCCCTACTACGGTTTTGAAGACGATGTGGTGCATTGGCATGAGCACGCGGCCGCCGCGGCAGGCCCTCACTATCCAGATATGAAAAAAGCGTGCGATGAGTATTTCTATCTGACTCACCGCGAAGAGTGCCGCGGCATCGGCGGCATCTTCTTCGACGACTGGACTGAGGGCGGATTTGACGAAGCCTTCGCCTTCGTGCGCTCTGTGGGTGACCACTTCCTGCCCGCTTACGAGCCGATCTTCCGCCGGCGAATGAATATGAAATACGGCGAACGCGAACGCGACTGGCAACTCTACCGGCGCGGCCGTTACGCGGAATTCAATCTCGCGATCGACCGGGGAACCCGCTACGGCATCCAAAGCGGCCGCAGGATCGAATCCGTTCTAGCTTCCCTGCCACCGCTCGCTGTTTGGAAATACGACTACCACCCCGAACCGGGCTCACCCGAGGCGGCGCTCTACGAGCGGTTCCTGTCACCGCGAGACTGGATCTGAGGCTGTGGATTAGTCTGGGATAAACTGAATCAATTGCTTTCATAGCGCCGAATGCAGAACTTTCCATGTGTTCATTGGCTTTTTTACCTATATTTCTCAGATAATTACTGAAAATTCCTAAAGTTTTTTTAAGAATCTGATCTCCTCGAACCACGCTCGATGACATGTGCATAACACCTGGGTTCAGGCCGACAATCTGCATCTCCGACGCTATCAAAGTCCAATCCAGTCCAGACAATCTAATGGCTGGCTAGAATTGCCCTCCAGGCGGGCTAAGGTCTGAGCTTTGTTCCAGAACGTAAGCCAACCATGCCCGAACACACCACACTCGCCGAGGGCCGTTCCCCGAAGGCCCCATCGCCCTCCCCGACCGTTTCTCCTGATCGTAAGCGAAGAAACTGGCCAGGGTCGCCCCGGTGCTGGCAAGCCCGGGGGCGTTGATCGGTGGTAGACACCGGCCATCAATATAAAACCGGCGGCGGGATCCATGGTGAAGGTCAGCGGATCATCAGTGCGGTCGCCGTCATGGGGCCGAGGCCGGGTAACAGGCCGACAAACGTACCGGCCAGGCAACCAATAAGGATCCAGCCAAGGTTCGCCAGGCTGAACGCGGTTCCGATGCCGGTGAGCAGGTGGTCGAGCACGGTCCCTAGATTCCCAGGAGGCTGGTTGGGATGTGGACCTCGAGGAGACGTTCGATCACGAACCAGCCGGCTGTCGGCAGAATCAGGCTAATGGAGACCACCACGGGCAGTCGGCGCTCGCCCATGGTGGGCAGGGCAGCGGCCAGAAACACCGCCGCTGTCCGCCAGCCAGCGAGGTAGAGCATGCCCACTAAGCCAGCCAGTAAGGGATGGAATCCCCTGAGAAGGTGTAGCGGGGTTGGTCAATGGGAGGCGTAGTACGCTGCATCAATAACAGGAAACCACACGCAAGGAGACCCATGGTGTATAGAGCGGGCAGGGTGCGGGAGGTCACGGTCTCTTCGGCACTCCAGGCGTCGAGCGGGATGTTAAAAGCACGATACAGGTAGATGGTTGCGCAGAGCGTCAGCTCGACAACGCATCTGTCAGATCAATGCGTCCAAAGGTGAATCGCTGAATGCCGGCGATCGGGTCGGTGCCCGGAGTTGTTCTGGGGTGTGATCGTGTGGATGTCCCTCGGCAACCTGATCTTGCTGGCGCGCAACCTGCCGCTGATTCCCTATCTTGCACGGCTGGTCAACATCTCGCCGGCCATTCTGATCCCCCTGATCATGGTGTTCTCGTTATCCTGTGAGTTTCTCACCACCCTGAACCCGTTCGATATGGTGCTGATGCCGATCCTGGCGGTGGCAGCCCTGCTGCTGCGCTGGGCCGGCTTCCCACTGACCCCCAACTTGCTCGGCTTTATCATGAGCGGCTGTTCGAGGAGAATGTCCGCCGCAACATGATCCTGATCGACAGCTCGCAGGTCTTCGTCGATCGTCCGCTGGCCGTGGTTCTGGCTGGCTTGCAGCTGGTGGCATAGCTCACCCCGGTGGTCGCTGCGCTGCTCAAACGCGACCGGTCGGTAGAGCCTTCGAACGCTATCCATCCCTCTTCTGAATGAGTACCATACCCAACATCGGCGTTTGAAGACTTTCGGGGGAAGAAGTGCGCAGACCTTTTGGCAGCGGCCGCGACGAAGAATCAGAAGAGCAGATCAACCTCACACCCATGCTGGATGTGGTCTTCATCATGTTGATCTTCTTCATCGTCACGGCCACCTTCGTCAAAGAAATCGGCCTCGACGTCAACCAACCCGATGACGACAAGCCAAAGACAGTAGATCCCGACAAAAAGAGCATCGTGGTCCGCATCACCAACCGCGATCGCATCATCATCGCGCAGCGTGATGTGGATGAACGCAACGTCCGCGCCAACATCGAACGCCTGCACGCGGAGAATCCGGAAGCGCCGGTTATCATCCAGCCGCATAAGGATTCGAAGACTGAAACCATGATCCTGGTGATGGACTCAGCCCGCCAGGCCGGCGTGTACAACGTCTCGTTGGCGACAAACTGACGAGCTAGTTGACTGCTTCGGGTCGACGTCTGTCGGCCCGCTTTACAGCCCCTGCTGAACCCTACTCTCCCGATGTCGGAAACCTTTACAGACACTCCGGACGTGCTCTCTCAAAAAACGCCCTAACCAGCTGTTTATATTAGACTTTTGGGAGTTGGCACGCACCCTGCATTAATACAAGTGAAGCATTACGACAGGTAAGCAGTTTGAGCCCTGTCTTGAACAATCGGAGTCACACACTCATTTGGATTGTTTAGCCCGCGAATATCGCGGGCTTTTTTTCGCTGGATCTTCGTAGAACAGTGACGCGACTGCACGACTTGAATTCAGTCGTTCCTGACCAGTCTCAATCAGCGCTTCGAAACTTCTGATTCAAGACTTCCTTCAGGAAAAGATAGTTGGTCCGTGCGTAACGTGGCCCCAGCCGCGAAGGCTCCTGCATCATTCGATAGAACCATTCCAGACCCAGCTTCTGAAACCCGGCCGGTGCACGCCGGACTTTGCCGGCGACCACATCGAATGACCCACCCACACCGTGGATGACGGGAACGCGCATCGCGTCCCCCCATCTGCCCATGAAGTTTTCTTTCTTTGGTGATGTCATCGCCAGAAACAGCACGTCTGCATTGGAGTCACGGATATGCATGGCGATGGTCTCTTCTTCGTCCGAATCGAAGTAGCCATTCCGCCGCCCGGCAATCCGAGCGTTCGGGTACAGCCTGCGAAACTCCTGTTCCACCTGCATTGAAACCTGTTCCGAGGCACCCAACAGATAAGCGGCATGGCCATGCCTGTCGCACACACCCATGATTTCATGCATGAGGTCGATGCCGGCCACACGTTCAGGAAGGTGCTGGTTCAGAAAATTTGCCGCCCAGACGACAGACATGCCGTCGGCCAGGACCAGATCGGAGGATCGAACATCGTGCTGCAGCGGTTCATCCGACAACATGTTCACCAGTTTGGCAGCATTCACCACGCCGATGCGCAGACGCTGTCTTTGCGCCATGGCTCTTTCCACGTGCAGACGAACCTCGTTCATGCGCAGGGCGTGAATGTGGGTGCCGAGCACCACCGCATGCTCACACTCGAGGTTGTAGGGGTCGAGCGGACGGGGATCGTCTAACACAGGTGGAGGCGTCCTTTCCATCACTGATCCAGCACTCATCGTTGCGGCGGCCGTATGGGGCCACAGGGTGAATGTTCATCCATTCAAGCGAAGCGGCGTGGAGCATCCGGCTGCGCTGAACTGCGCTGAACTGCGCTGAACATAGTGCCTGCCAATCTACTCGATGAATATTACGGTGATGTGATTCAGTAGGCAAAACAGGCGATTCTGCCTGAACCACGCTAGACTCACGCTCTATGATCGACCTGCGCTCTGACACCGTAACCCAACCCTGCAGCGGGATGCGCAAGGCCATGGCCGCGGCCGAGGTTGGCGATGATGTCTATGGCGAAGACCCCACCGTCAATCGGTTACAACAGCGCACCGCTGAAATGCTTGGCATGCAAGCAGCCCTGTTCGTGCCCAGCGGCACCCAGTCCAACCTCATTGCTCTGCTCACCCACTGCGGTCGCGGGGATGAATATATCGTCGGTCAGATGGCCCACACCTACCGCTTCGAAGGCGGTGGTGCGGCGGCTCTGGGGGGCATCCAGCCGCAACCGCTCGACTTTCTGCCAGATGGCTCGCTCGATCTTGAACAGGTTCGCGCGACAGTCAAAGAACTGGATCCGCACTTTGCCCGCACAAGATTGCTGTGCCTGGAGAACACCAATAACGGCAAGGTGATAACGAGCGAGTATTTTAGAAAGGCACGTGCCCTTTGTGACGAAAAAGGTCTTAAGTTGCATCTCGATGGCGCGCGTCTGTTCAACGCAGCGGTTGCCTCCCACACGGATCCCACCGAGTGGGGCGCGCTTTGCGATACGATTTCGGTCTGCTTGTCGAAAGGCCTGGGCGCGCCTGTGGGATCCGTGCTGTGCGGACCGAGTGACGTTATCGAGCAGGCGCGCCGCTGGCGCAAGATGGTTGGCGGAGGGATGCGTCAGGCAGGTGTGATCGCAGCCGCCGGGTTGTTTGCGCTGGATCACAACGTGGCTCGTCTGTCAGAGGATCACAATCATGCCAGGTTGATCGCGCAGGCCCTGGAAGTGCGCTTTCCGGGCTCCGTTGAGCAGGCGACCAACATGGTGTTCGTGAATCTTCCGGCAGCAACGCTCAAACCGTTCCTTGCCCACATGCGTGCCAATGGCGTGATGGTGCAGCGTCCCAGGTGGGTGTTGCACAAAGACGTGGGCGTTGATGACGTGGCTCAGGTCATCGAGAGCATTCGGCGTTTCAGATCAGACTGACCGCGCCGACGATCGCGCCGGTCACACAAGTCACTATTGTTCCAGATATCAAAGTTTTAGGGCCAAGTTCTAATAGTTCACTTCGTCTTTCGGAGACCAGGGTCGACAAACCTCCGAGCATGATCCCCAGGCTGCCGAAATTGGCGAACCCGCAGAGCCCATAGGTCATGATCAAGCGGCTTCGCTCGCCGAGATCTGCGTCACTCAAGCCCGACATCTGAATGTAGGCAAGCAGTTCGTTGAGGATCAACTTGGTGCCGAGCAGCGCACCCGCCGTGATCGCCTCGCTCCATGGGATACCCATCAGCCAGGCAATGGGAGAAAACGCCCAGCCCATGGCTCGCTCCAGCGTAAGCTTTGCCCCGGCAATCTCGATCACCCCCAGCAGACCGTTCACCAGTGCGACCAGGCTCACCAGCACGATCACCATTGCCCCGACATTGACGGCCAGGCGCAAACCATCGGTGGTGCCGCGCGTGATGGCATCCATGTTGCTGGAGTAACTCAAGGTGTCGGCCACGTCTTCTGCCACAACGTCAGGGCCCGGAGGAATCATGATCCGCGAAATCGCAACCGCCCCGATCACGTTGAGCACCGACGCGGCCAGTATGTGACCAAGCGCTCCGTCCACCACACCCGCAAGCTGAGTCGCGTAGAGCACCATGATCGACCCGGCGACCGTGGACATGCCGCACGTCATCAGGGTGAAAAGTTCTGATCGGCTCATCTTCGCCAAATATGCCCTGACCACGAGTGGGGTCTCCACCATGCCAAGAAAAACACTCGAAGCCGCCGCCGTCCCCACCGCACCGCTCACACTTAAGCCCCGCTTGAGCAACCAGCCGAAACCGCTCACAACCGCCGGGAGTACGCGCCAGTACCACAGCAACGCGACGATCACGCTGAAGACCAGAATCTGCGGCAGCACGCGGAACGCAAACACGTAGGCAGCCCCCGGATCGGTGATGTCAAACGGGGCCGGCCCGCCGCCCAGATAGCCGAACACAAAGCCCGTTCCTTTTCGTGTTGCGGTCTCGATCACCTCCACGATGTGGTTCAGGAACAACAGACTTTCACTGATAAATGGGACTTTCAGGAACAGAACACCCAGAGCCAGCTGGATCGCAACAGCGGTAACCACCAGGCGCCACGACACCGATTTTTTAGCCTCGCTCATCAACCAGCTGATACAGATTAGAACGGCGATCCCGACTAACGCCTGCATGTGTCGCCCACTCTTGTCTCCCCAAACCCGGTCCGATATGCCATGTGGCACAGCATACGCAGGTTGCGCTGTTGCGGAATCACTCGATCACAAACAGGCTGAACACGTAACCGGCGGTGAACGCAAAAATACCCCGTCCATCGTTGAGCCTGCGGTTAGCGGAGCTTGATCCCAGATACCGGATAGTGAAACTGCGTTTCGTCCAGCTGACGTCGATGGCGACCTCCTGAAAGCCGATGTACTCACCGACAATGGGATTGATGGCCTTGTATGCGGACTCTTTGGCGCTGAATATCAACCCGGCATATTCTGCCCGTTCTCGACGCGCCTGAGCAATCTCGTCAGGCGTCAGAATTTTATCGATCAGGCGCTCGCCCACACGATGGGTCTGTTCAATATCCACGCCGATCGATTGATACTGGGCTGATCTGGCGACGGCGGCGATTGCAACTTCGCGAGCCTGCGTCAGATCACCCACTCTGGAAAC
>JAQBYL010000203.1 GCA_027622495.1 Pseudomonadota bacterium | reverse complement strand
TTCGAGCAGTTGAGCTGCGATTTCTGCCAACAGATACGATTCGTTAAAATTCTTGCTCGCGATGCGGATCGGTCCATCCCGGCCATTCGCAGCAAACGAGCTCACAAGAGCTGCAATCAGCAGCAGCAACCTCATAACTGCCCCCGCACCAGAAAGTCCACGTAGGCTTCAGCCGGTGTGCTGATGACAGTCTGCGTGGGGCCGGCCTGAACAACCTTGCCTGCGCGCATAATCACCAGCTGATCTGCCAGGCGCACAGCTTCGCGCATATCGTGTGTTACCAGCAGAGCAGTCACCCTTTCGCTCTGCCGGACCTTTTCAAACTGTTCATAAATGCCCACCCTTGTGATCGGATCAACAGCAGAGAATGGTTCATCCAGCAGCAGCAGATCCGGTTTGAGCATGAGCGCGCGACAAAGACCCACACGCTGCTGCTGACCTCCAGAAAGTTGCCGCGGGTAACGATCAGAAACGCCTTCGGGTAAGCCCATTTCGGTGAGGAGCTGTAAATAACGGGTGCGGATGTCAGTTTCCGACCACTGTTCAAGCCGCGCAATGAGAGTAACGTTCTGCTGGTTAGTCATGTGCGGGAACAGACCAGCACCCTGCACCGCATAGCCGATCCGCCGGCGGAAGGAGGCAAGTGCGTCCTGGGGTATAGGCAGACCAAACACTTCGACCGCGCCCGAGTCCGGCGCCACCACCCCGTTGATCATTTCCAAGAGCGTCGTTTTACCGCAACCGCTTTCGCCAACGATGGCAGTCGTGCTGCCAGCGACAATACTCAAAGACACGCCGTCAAGGGCAGCTAGCGCATCATAATGTTTGCTGACCTGATCAAACTGGACAACGGCGTTCAACTAAGTCGCCTCGGGATAAGCTTTCTCCAA
Organism: Pseudomonadota bacterium; assembly: GCA_027622495.1. Classification (GTDB taxonomy): domain Bacteria; phylum Pseudomonadota; class Gammaproteobacteria; order Pseudomonadales; family Azotimanducaceae; genus JAQBYL01. Next base: position 6,293 of record JAQBYL010000203.1, on the reverse strand, counting down.
CCGCTCAACGTGTTCGGCAAGCTCATTCAGAATCGCAGCATTCGGCTGTTCAATCTGAAGTTCACCAAGGCGCGCTCGAAACGCCGCAAAATTCAACCACGGTGCGTCCGGATCATGCAGCTTATCAGACACGAATTTCCGATGATCGGCTGCTTCTGCCTGGGTCACCAGATGAGAAAAATCACGGGCTTTGAGCCTTCTGGCCAGTTCATGTAACCGCTTGTCCGTGTAGTCCAGGTCGCACCATTGGTCTTTTTTAAGCTCTTCGGTAAAGCTCACACACCGTGCACGATCGTCATCTTTTAAAAACCCGCCATACAACCCTGCTTCAACATCTGAATGCCCGGGTGGATGATCGCGGTTGTACACACGCTGAATTTTCGCAGCGATCCCTGGTTTGCTCAGACGGCGCTGGCGCTCTCTGATCAGTGTGAGATTAACGTTCAACCGGCTTATGTTTTCGTCTGTCAGCACACTCATCGGAGCAACAAACGGGCATCGATTGACCCGGATCTCTTTGAGTGGGGGTCGGTTGGGTGAGTTCTTAGCGAACAGAGCTTCGCGGATTTCCTGCTCGCTGCCATTAACAAGCATCTCAACATCCATGCCCAGATCCGCAACGATAATCGAGTTACTGTTGGTGGGATGGCGTGCAATCGACACCACCGTGGCAAAGCCGAACCGCTCCCGCGGATACATACCCGACACATGAACACAGATCTGCGCGCCGTAAGGCTCGAGCAGTGATTTCGGCTGTTTCTTGAATCGACCGGCAAGGTAATAGTCGAAGAGCTTTTGATGCCGGTCGCGAATCAGCCGTGCCATGCCCAGTGTAGCGTGAACATCCGACAGGGCATCGTGCGCATTCGCGTGATCCAGACCATTGGCTTTAGTGAGCACCTCAAGCCGGTAGACGGGCAGACCAGCTTCGTCCACCGGCCATTCAATCCCTTCTCTGCGAAGCGCACCGGCCGCTCGCACCAGGTCCAGAATGTCCCAGCGCGAATTGCCGTTCTGCCATTCCCGAGCATAGGGGTCGCGCAACGTCCGATACAGACCATAGCGCACGAATTCATCGTCAAAACGCAGACTGTTGTAGCCGACCGCACAGGTGTCCGGCTTGCTGAATTCCTGGTTGATGAGCCCGAGTGCCTGCCATTCGCTGATGCCCTGTTCGGCAAGCAGAGAAGGCGAGATACCAGTAACCAGTGCAGCATCCGGATTTGGCAGCACATCATCAGCGAGCTTTACGTAGGTGCAGGTGCGTTCACCAACTTCGTTAAGGGCTTCGTCAGTTCGCACACCGGCAAACTGAACAATTCGATCCCAGCGTGGATCGGTACCCGATGTTTCCAGGTCATACCAGAAAAACGATGCGCTCATCCGGTGCGAACCCCAGTCAGATGAGTTGTTGTGTTGCTTTCGGCGCGGCGCCTAGGCACCCTTCTATTGATGTCGATAACGTCTCCAAAGTCTGTCGCCCTGTATGCCGGGCCTATTCTCGCATTGTTCGTCGCATACCTCATGCTCAATAACGGTGCTACAGCAGAAGCGGCGATAACGCTGGGCATCACTGTCATCTGTGTCATCTGGTGGGTCTTTGAACCTATCCCGATTCCGGCCACTTCTTTTTTACCTCTGGCGCTGTTGCCTCTCGCCGGTGTACTCACCGCCACCCAGGTCGGTGCCGCCTACGGGAACCCGCTGGTATTGCTTCTGCTCGGTGGCTTCATCCTGTCTACGGCGCTGGAAAAAAACGGTGCTCACCTTCGCATCGCCCTGAACATGGTCAAGCTTTTTGGCGGCAACAGCAGCCGCAGTCTGGTTTTTGGTTTTATGGCCGCCTCTGCCGTGCTGAGCATGTGGATCTCGAATACGGCAACGACACTGATGCTGCTGCCCGTGGCGCTTGCGGTGCTGGAAAAGGCAAAAGATCCGAAACTGGCCACCCCGCTGCTGCTCGGCATTGCCTATGCTTCCAGTGTGGGTGGCATCGGAACGCCCATCGGAACACCGCCCAACATTGTTTTAATGGGGGTCTATCGCGAGGTCACCGGGAGCGAAATCAGCTTTGTTCAGTGGATGAGCTGGGGATTACCGGTGGTTCTGGTGTTCCTGCCGATTATCGGGTTCTGGCTGACCCGCGGACTGACCTATAAAGGGCGTCTGGAAATCCCCGATGTGGGTAAATGGCAGCCGGCAGAAGTGCGTGTGATGATCGTGTTCGTGGCCACTGCTTTCGCCTGGATTCTGCGCAGCGAACCATTCGGTGGCTGGACTACCTGGCTGAATCTGCCTTATTCGAACGACGCCATCGTTGCCTTTCTGGCAGTGGTGACCATGTTCCTGGTGCCAGACAAGAAAGGCGGCAAGCTTCTGGACTGGGAAAGCGCAAACAAGATCCCCTGGGGCATGCTCATCCTTTTTGGTGCTGGGATCAGTATCGCCGAAGCGTTTACTGTTTCTGGCCTGAGCCAGCAGATCGGTGCTGCCCTGAGCGCCGTGTCAACGATCCATCTGTTCCTGGTGATGGCGAGCATCTGCCTGCTGCTGACCTTCCTCACCGAAACCACCAGCAACACGGCCACCACCACCCTGATGATGCCGATTCTCGCGGCCACCGCCATCGGCGCAGGTCTCGATCCGAAACTTCTGATGGTGCCTGCGGCCATGAGTGCAAGTTGTGCATTCATGCTGCCGGTGGCCACCGCCCCCAATCTGATCATGTTTTCTACCGGTGCTTTTTCAACCCGCACCATGGCGCAGGAGGGCGTGACACTGAACTTCTTCGGCGTGGTGATCATCAGCAGCATCTGTTACTTCCTGCTTACCTGACCGGGTGAGTTCAAGGGCTCGATCTGCATCACTCAATCGGGCCAGACTTTCCACACGAGAAAAAAACGCCTGCCAGTCTTCCCCGGATGCCGCCCACAGAGCCTCGAATGCGGGGATGTGATCGTTGTAGGTGGCAAGCGATGAAAGAAGTGCGTTGTTGGTCGCATCGACAAGCCTTTCAAAGCGCTCGCCGCCATAGCGATCAGCCTGCGATGTATAACACCGTCGGAACTCAGCCAGGACTTGCGCCTTGCGTTGCCGCCTGACTTCATCAAGGTCGCTTGCGTCCGCAAAAACCTCCGCCAGCGCCGAACGCAGCTCGATCAGAAGCGCGCGCATACGCACCCAATCCGGGTCGTCAAAGTCATGTGCTTCGAGGCCTGTGTGTTCAAGCCATTCATGCGCGCCCTGTTTACCGACAAAACTGGCAAAGCTTTCGTTGAAGGTCACATCCCCGGGTACCCAGACCTGGCTATGGGCCAGTTCGTGGATCAAGAGATCCGCAAGCTCTGCAGCAGGTTCATTGATGAACGAACTCATCAGCGGGTCGGCGAACCAGCCGAGGGTCGAGTACGCCCTCACGCCACCCGTATACGTCTCACAACCCTCCGCTTGAAGTTGCGCGGCCACCGTTTGCGCCTTGTCCTCATTAAAATATCCCCGGTACGGCGTGCAGCCGACAAACGGGTGACAGAAGCTCAGCGGTTCCAGCGAAAGTTCCGGCGCCGCAAAAAGGTTCCACACCACAAATTGACCCTCCAGATCGACGTACAACTGGTATCGACGACCTGCCGGCAGACCGATGTGAGTTTGCGCAAAGGCAACGATATCGGTGGCGGTCATTAATTGCCTGACGAGCTCACGATCGGTCAGCGGATCGTTGATCAGCCGCTCAACAGACTGGCGGTTTTTGAGCACGCCAAGCTGGCCGAAAACTGCCTGAGAGTAGTACCCGAGCGTATCGCAGCCACCCACAACGGCCAGGCAAAAAAACAACAGGAACGACTTTTTCAGCGGCATGCTCCGGCAAACTGGTACTCGGTCGAGGCCTATGTTATGAAACGCGGATGGGTTGGGTAAAAGGAATACTTGCATCAATTTTTCTGGCAACGAATACCATCGTTGTCTGTACGGCGCTGTTTCTGGAGGTGCTCATCCGGCCATTGTTGCCCGCACGCGGTCGATCGTGGCTCAACGAGCACCTTGACTGGATCAACCGCACCTGGACCGGCAACAACCGCTGGATGTATGAAACGCTGCGGTTGTCGAACTTCAAGGTCTCGTGGCCGGAAGCTGACCAGCTGTCCACAGACAAGTGGTATCTGGTGATCTGCAATCACCAGAGTTGGACCGACATCGTCATGCTGCAGTCCTACCTCGGTGGTGTCATACCCGCAGTCAAATTTTTTACCAAACAGCAGCTCATCTGGGTGCCCTTCATTGGTGTCGCCATGTGGCTTTTGGGTTTTCCCTATGTGCGACGGGTTACCCGTGAACAGCTCAAAGCCAATCCGGAGCTGCGGAACTACGATCGCGACAACACCCTTAAAGCATGCGAGGGTTTCAAGAATCATCCGACCTCGGTACTCAACTTTATTGAAGGCACGCGGTTCACCAAAGAAAAACACGACCGCCAGGTTGGCCGTTTCAAACATCTGCTGAATCCTAAAATCGGCGGCTTGGGCTATGTGATCGCCGGTATGGACGACTACCTGCACAAGGTGGTGGACGTCACCATCATTTACCCCCGCGGCACACCGGAGTTCTGGGACTTCCTGTGTGGGAAGTGTCCGGAAATTGAAATCAGCATGATCAACTACGACATTCCGACAGAAATACTGACAACGAAAGACCAGCGCGAACAACGGACCATCCTGGCTGCATGGATCGAGACCATCTGGGCAGCCAAAGACGCAAGGATCAGCTCGCAGCTCGAAGCGAACTGAATGTATCAAAGCTATTTCAATCTGGACCGGGAGCCTTTCTCCATCGCTCCGGATCCGAATTTTCTTTATCTGTCGGACGGTCACAGTGAGGCGCTTGCGCATCTGACCTATGGTTTTTCGCACGGTGGCTTCGTTCTGATCACAGGTGAAGTCGGAACCGGCAAGACCACTTTGCTGCGCAACCTGATCAAGCGGACCCCCGCTGACCTGGACGTGGCATTCATTCTGAATCCGCGCCTGACCGTGCGTGAGCTTCTGGAAACCATCTGCGAAGAACTGGGTGTCTTGACCCAGCCCGAGCCCTCGATGACGGTTAAAGGGTACATCGATCGGCTCAACCAGCATCTGCTGCGAACTCATCAGCACGGTCGCTCTACGGTTGTGATCATCGACGAGGCACAGAACCTGTCACCCGCGGTTCTGGAACAGATCCGCCTGCTGACCAACCTGGAAACAGACGAACGCAAACTGCTGCGGATCATTCTGCTCGGTCAGCCGGAGCTTGCCGATATGCTGGCGCGGCCAGCGCTGCGTCAGCTGGCCCAGCGCATCACCGCCCGCTATCACCTGCGACATCTGAATCGCGAGGAGTGTTTTGAATATGTGGCTCATCGCCTGAGTCGGGCGGGTGGCGATCCTAATCTTTTTGAGCGCGCGGCAGTTGCCCGTCTCTATAGGCTGTCGAAGGGTATTCCCCGACTGATCAACATCCTGGCTGATCGCGCATTACTCGGCGCTTATGCCACCAGCAGTCAGCGGGTGACGGCGGATCTGGTTAATCGCGCCGCTACGGAGATACTGCCGGGGCGAGCACCGCACAAACGATGGGTGTCTGTGGGGATTGTGTGTGTCACGGCGATGGTGATGATCTGGGCCTGGATGACCCTATCGCCTGTGCCCCTGCTTGCAACCGGTGAGCCGGTGCAGACCACGACACCAGCAAGCCCCGTTGTCGCCGGAACCTCCGGCGCTGCAGAAACCTTTGATCCCTCGAGTGCTTCCGAGCCTGACAACACCAAATCACCTCCGGCGGCAACCGACAACGAAGCAGCCGAATCACCCGTGCTACCACTTGTGATCGAACAGAACACCTCGCAAAACGATCTCTCATCCCTGCCCCCGGCGGATCTGACCCGCCCGCCAGGCTCCACTTATCTGCTCCTGCGCCGTGCATTCGCCAACCTGTTTGAACTGTGGAACGTGGAGTATGACCCCGAGGTCAGCACCATCCCCTGCGATGTTGCCCCCAGCGTCGACCTGCAATGTCTGTCGCAGCGAGGCAGTTGGAGTGACATGCTGGCTCACAATCTGCCAGTCATCCTGGAACTGTGGGACCAGGAAACCTCGCCCTACTATGCCCTCCTTTCCAGAAGCAACGAGACTGGTCTCACGTTGACCATCGGGTCGAGAACCATGATCGCCAGCCGTAATGATCTGCGCGACGCGTGGGTTGGCCGCTATATCGGTCTGTGGCGCATGCCACCCAACTATCAGGGCAGTCTTGCCCAGGGC
>JAQBYL010000202.1 GCA_027622495.1 Pseudomonadota bacterium | reverse complement strand
CCAATGTGATGGGGGTGATGAAACCCTTTCAGGGTCAGGTCAGTGAAGCCGCCCATACGGCGCCGGGCATCTGGCTTGCTCTGGGGCTTTTGAGTCTGGTTGCTCTGCAGGCGATCTCAGGTCTCGGCACCAGTGACGACATCTTTACTGAGGGGCCGCTCTTCAGGCATCTGGTAGAAGAAACATCTGACCGCTTTTCCTGGGTACATCACCGGGCTTTCTGGGGCGTATTTGGATTGATCTGCGTCCATCTGCTCGCGCATGTGGTGTATGCGATCAGAAAAGATCCGGCGCCGCTTGCCATGCTGAACGGGCGCAAGCGCAGGGCACTCGCGCCAACGCCCTCATTCATATTGCGCGGTCTGGCGACCGCGCTCGTTTGTGCTGGTGTGGTGTACTACACCCTGGAGCTCTTGTAAGCCCCGGGTGTGTTACTCGGCCCGATAGTTGTCGTGGCAGCCTTTGCATGATTCGCCCATTCGGCCCAGACCCGGACCGATGATAGCCATGTCACCGCTGGCAGCAGCTTCGCGAAGTGCGGCTGAAGCCATCTGAAAGGTTTGTATCTTTTCGGCGAAATCTGCTGGATCTTTCCAGATTGCCGGCAGCGCATCGCCGCCCTCAGACCCGGCCGGGAACAGTGTGTCGACGATCTTTGCAATATCGTCGATGGCGTTGACGTGCATCGCGAGGTGCGAGGTGTGCGGTACTTTGCGACGAATGATGTCGACGATCGCCTGCATGTGGCCACCAACGGCTTCCATGGTGTGCTCGCGATACTCCATAGCGCCTTCGTCAGCAGCGAAAGCAGGGGCCGCGGTCAGCAGCAGGGCGATAATTAAACAGTTGCGCATCAGTGATCCTTCTTCCCGGTTTTATCAGCCGCCAAGCCTACACTAATTGATGCATCGGAGAATACCGGGCGAGGGACGAAGGACAGATCTGCAGGGCATAATGTGGATTCCTGATGAAAGGTAAGAGGATGCATCCCATGACCGACAACAATCTGCAGGCGGCGCTAGCCATCCTGAACGACCGCATAGGCGAAAGCACACCGCCCACCGAATGGTTTGAAATGACGCAGCAGCGCATCGATGATTTTGCCGACGTCACCATGGACCACCAGTGGATCCACATTGATGTGGAGCGCGCCAAAGCAGGCCCGTTTGGCGCACCGATCGCCCACGGTCATCTGACCCTGTCGATCATGGGTCATCTGCCCAGAACACAGGTCGTTCCAGGGCCAAAGCTCGAAGGGCAGAAACTGGGCATCAACTATGGCTTCGACAAAGTGCGCTTCCCTTCGCCCGTTCCGGTTGGTGCCCGGATCCGTTCGCACAGCACGTTGAAACGCGCAGAAATCAAAAACGGCATGATCGAAACCATGAGTGAGGTCGTAGTCGAGGTAGACGGCCAGACCAAGCCGGCCGTGGTTGCAGAAAGCCTTGGCCGGCTGGTGTTCTAAGGCTCTGTTTTCAGCGTAACCGTTACGCTTCGAGCAGCGCTGCGACTGCCTCCTGGGCAGTCGCTATTCCTTCGATCAAAGACAGCACTGCGGTCACGAACGGCACTTCAACCCCATCGGTCTGCATGCGCTGTGCAAACATCCGCGTTGCCCGAACGCCTTCAGAAACCATGACCATTTCACCTAAGGCCTGCTCAAGACTTAAGCCCGATCCGAGTTTCTCCCCCATTTGCCGGTTGCGTCCGTGGGGTGAGGTGGCGGTTACATAAAGATCGCCGATCCCCGCTGGACCGAGCGCAGTTTCAGGCTGCGCACCAAGGGTCGGCAGGAACTGACAGCCGGCGCGATACCCCGCGGTAAATATGGCGGCTTTCAGATTGTCGCCGCCTCCCGTGGGCAGGCCATCAGCCACCCCGCAGGCGAGGGCGATGACATTTTTGAAAGCTCCCCAGTACTCGGCACCCACCGGATCCGGTGCCGGTTGCAGTTTGAGTGTTGAGGTGGTGAGTTCTTTTGCAACCTGTGCAGCTGCTGCAGGGTCATTGCTTGCAACCAGCGCGACTGTGAGAACACCGCGGGCCATTTCCGGTGCAATGGTCGGACCCATCATGACCACAACGGAATTGTGTTTACCGGCTTGTTCAAGCTGATCTTCGATGGCTTCAGACACCAGTCTGTCGCCGGGGGCCAGACCCTTGGCCAGATCGATCAGGATCTGGTTTTCCGCAAGCAGCGGGATGACGTCATCGAGCACTTTGAGAACCACCCCTGACGGCAGTGCCAGGACCACGATGTCGGCGCCGGGAATCACATCGCCGAGCGACATGGATGCGCGCAGACCATCGAGCTTGATGCCAGCCAGATATTTTTCATTGATGCCGGTCTTATCGATGCTTTCGAAGACGTCTTCTTCAACTGTCCAGCCGACGATGCTGTGGCCGTCTAAAAGCAGTACGCGGGCGAGAGCGGTGCCGAAATTGCCGAGGCCGAGTATGGCTATGCTGCTCATTTAGCCTGCCGCCTTGGCGGCACTCCCGGCGGCGCCTCGGGCAGCTTGTTCACGTGCGGCGCGAACCTTGTCGTTGGTCTGGTTGAACAGCAGTTCACGGCGGGCTTTTTCTTCCGCATCGGTGAGCTCGCGTTTGCCCAGATCCCGCCCTACACGAAAACCCTTGTCTACCGCTGGCCTTGCACCTACTTCATCAACCCATCGCTTAAGGTTGGGATAGGTTTCCCACATCTTCTCGTCCAGCATGCGACCGATCAGGAAAGCCCACGGCCAGGTGATCATGTCGGCAATGCTGTAGTCGTCGGCCAGGTATTGACTGACCGACAGGCGCGCGTCGAGCACACCGCTCAAACGATCCACTTCGCCAACAAAACGCTTGGTGCCGTATTCGAGCTGTTTGGGATCATCAACCATGTTCTTGCCGTAGTTTTTAAAATGGTTGGCGTTGCCCATCATTGGGCCGAGGTTAGCCATCTGCCAGTGAACCCACTGCAGCACCGCATAGCGTTGCGCAGGTTGGGTCGGCAGAAACTTACCGGTTTTGTCGGCCAGATATTCAAGGATTGCACCGGATTCGAATATCGACAGCGGTGCTCCGCCGCCTAAGGGTTCGTGATCAACAATCGCCGGCATGCGGTTGTTCGGGCTGATCCTGAGGAACTCCGGTGTGAATTGAGCCCCACCACCAATGTCTACGGGGATGATGTTGTAATCAAGCCCGCACTCTTCGAGCATGATGGTGACTTTCCAGCCGTTCGGTGTGGGCCAGTAGTGAACGTCGATCATATGGATCTCCTGTGGATCTTGCAGCGATGTTACCCCCGATAGTACCCGGATAAAAACCAATGGCACTGGGTCTTCGGCTATGCGATCTTCATTACCTTCGTTGACCGATCGTTCTGGGGGCTTAGAAAAATGGCGGATATCACACCCTTCACAATCGCGGTGCCTGAAGATCAGCTCGATGATCTGAAGCTTCGTCTGAATCACACACGCTGGCCCGATGCGGAAACTCCCGACGACTGGTCACAGGGTCTGCCACTTGCATACATGAAAGAAGTGGCCGACTACTGGCGCCGTGACTACGACTGGCGTGCTACTGAGGCACGCCTGAACGCACTCGATCAGTTCACAACCGATATTGACGGGTTGAATGTGCACTTCATCCACGTTCGCAGTCCCGAGCCGACTGCGCGACCGCTGATCATGACGCACGGTTGGCCGGGGTCGATCGTTGAGTTTTACAAGGTGATTGGTCCACTGTCTGATCCGGTTGCTCATGGTGGTCGCGCAGAAGATGCGTTTCACGTGGTGTGTCCCTCTCTGCCGGGTTATGGTTTCAGCGGCAAACCTGCAGGCACCGGCTGGGGGGTAGACAGGATCGCTGCCGCCTGGGATCAGTTGATGGTCCGTCTGGGTTATGATAACTACTTCGCACAGGGTGGTGACTGGGGCTCGGCTGTCACCACGGCGATTGGTTATCAGAATCTGGGTCATTGTGTTGGCATACATGTCAACATGCCGAACGCCCGGGCACCCAAAGAGGTGCTGGCTGATCCGTCTGCAAGGGATGCCGTGGCGCTCAAAGGCGCGCAGTTTTATCAGGAATGGGATTCAGGTTATTCAAAACAGCAGAGTACCCGTCCGCAGACGCTGGGTTATGGGCTGGTGGATTCACCCGTCGGCCAGGCAGCCTGGGTGCTGGAAAAATTCTACGCCTGGACTGATTGTAATGGCCACCCGGAAAACGCCCTCAGTCGCGATGAACTGCTCGACAACGTCATGATGTACTGGCTCACCGCAAGTGGTGCATCGAGTGCGCGTCTTTACTGGGAGAGCTTCGGTAAAGCATTCTCGGGTGCAGGCGACACCAATGTCCGGTTGCCCACCGGTTGCAGTATTTTCCCCAAGGAAATCGTCCCCACACCGCGTTCGTGGGCCGAGACTCGATATCTGAATATCGTTTACTGGAACGAACTGGACAGAGGCGGACATTTTGCCGCGTTCGAACAACCGGAGTTATTTGTGAAAGAACTGCAAGCCTGTTTTGATCTGATGGCGCGATAGGGGTGTGGTTAAGGTCACTGAGAAGATCGCTCCGGGTTTGTCTGACCTTCCTTGTGTTGTTGACTGCTGCATCGGGTGGGCTTACAGCAGGCGTTGAAATTGGCGGTGGTGTTGGCGGTGGTGTTGGCGGTTTGAGTTGCGATGACGTTAAGCGTCAGATCACCCGGGACTGGTTCGAAATGAAGAAGTTTTTCCGGCCGGACGAAACCGATATGAAGCGCCCGAAGTCACGGGAGTTTTACTGTGTGTCTCCGGGCTACACACACAGTGCCATGCCCAAGGTGACGGCATCCATGTCGTTAAGCTGTTTTACGGTTCAGGGCAGTAAGTTCTGTTGCAATAAAAGCCTTGAGACCTGCGCGGGCCTGTAACCGTCGGCCGTCGACTTATTCTTTAGGTCGACGCATCCAGCGGCTGGTTGCGGCGAAGTCGAAGATTTCTTCTTCGGCTTTTTTCCAGCCACCGAACCCTGGCTCCAGATGGGCGACATTCTTGAAACCCATGTTTTTCAGCGCTTCCACAGCAAGAACTGATCGGCCACCACCGGCACAGTAGGTGATGATCCGCTTATCTTCGGTGAAATAGTCGCGATAGTAGGGGCTTGATGGATCGGCCCAGAACTCCAGCATACCGCGGGCTACGTGCACGGATCCCGGTATGCTCCCCAGCTCCACTAACTCCTGGATTTCGCGGATGTCGAGCAGCAACAGGTCTTTGTTGGTCGCCATCTCTGCTTTGAGCTGATCTACCGACAGGTTTTCGATGCTTTTCTTTTTTTCATCGATCTCTGCAAAAACATTCTTAATCGCCATGGTCTTCCTCCTTCGATCTTCGTGAATAATTCTCAAACGCTTTTTCCACCATCGGGCGGCGCGCGCCTTCGGGCACCCGCAAAGCGTAATCGGGGTCTCGCTCGCCCTCGGCTGAGGCGATGTGCATGAGATGAGCTGCGTTGATGTGGGCAGCAAACCCTTGCGTGTCCTGCACCTGATTCACCGCCATCTTGATCATGCGCAACTGGAATGGATCGTTTTCGGCAATACGCCGGGCGTACTCGCTAACCTTTGCGCGTAGCTGTTCTTTCGGATAAATGCGATTGACCAGGCCAAGCTTGCGGGCTTCGCTCGCATCGATGAAGCGGCTTTCGTAAAGCAGTTCCTTGGCAAGGCGTGCTGGCATGTCCCAGGGGACGGAGAAGTACTGAAAATTGGAACCCAGAAACATGGCGTCGTCAGCGGCATAAATAATGTCCATGCTCGATGCCACCATCCAGCCTGCGAAGATGCAGTAACCCTGCACACCGGCGATAGTAGGTTTGGGCAGGTTACGCCAGCGCAGGGTCTTGTCGACGAAGTTCTCGCGGGAATGTTCAAACCGACCGCGAAGGCCGCGTTGCAACGGGCGCTGTGCGCGATCCTCAAGCTCTTCTGCCGATCCCAGATCATGCCCACCGGAGAAATGCTCACCAGAGCCGAGCAGCACGATCACCCGTACATCGACATCGTGCGCGGCCTGAGCGAAAGCGGCGTCCAGATCTTCAAGCAGACGGCGACTCTGGGCGTTGCGTTTGTCGGGCCGATTGGTGGTCAGGGTCAGCACGTGGTTTTCGAGATGCACGTCGACAAAATCGAAATCGGGGTACTTGTGGTTCTTTTGCATGCTGATTCATCTATGCCTGGTTTGCGACGCTGGCTTTGCCGGTGGGACCGGTCCCGCTGAGACCTCGTTCGACCAGATCACCATATTCGCTTTCGCTTAAGGCCGCGAGTGTTGAAAAGACTTCGGCCGAGTGCTGACCCTGCAGCGGTGCAGGTCGGGTAACACCACCTGGCGTTTTCGAAAGTAGGGCGGGCAAAGCCAGTTGCCATAGTTTTCCTGCCTCCGGGTGATCCACCTCGACCATGGTGCCCCGTTCGCGTAGCGAAGGTTCGTCGACCAGCTCGCTTGCATCCAGCACCGGTGCGGCTGCAATCCCATTGGCGAGGAGTCGGGCACTCAATTCATGCTTGTCGAAGAGCGCGGTGCGCTGTGCGATCTGCTGTTCCAGACGCAGCTCGTCGGCCTTGCGTTGTGCCTCATCCCCCCATGTTTGCGCTGCAAAATCGAGTATCCGGGCCAGTGTGGCGAAGGCTTCTTCTGATGTGACACTGATGGCTAACCATTGGTCGCTGCCAGCGGCGGGGAATATCCCATGGGGCGCATGCTTTGGATGGCGATTGCCTTGTGGCCCCGGAACCACACCTGTAGCCGCGTATTCTAACCATTCGTTGCCGATGAATGTGAAATTGGCCTCCTGCATCGACAGATCAATGTACTGACCCTCACCGTATCGATCACGGTGCAGCAGGGCGAGGGCCAGAGCGGCGAAGCCACACAGACCTGCCACCGGATCCGGGTACATCTGGCCCGAGTTCTGTGGATGCCCACCGGGATAGCCGAGTAAGGCAGACATGCCGGACGACGGCTCGATGGTGCCGCCGATGCCCGGTACGTGTGCCCAGGGTCCGACGGCGCCATAGGCTGACAGGCTTGCCATCACAAGATCCGGTTTGAGCTGGGTGAGGCTTTCGTAGTCGAGACCGAGATTACCCATCACCCGCGGCGAGAAGTTCTCTGCCACAAAGTCCGCATGAGCCACCAGGCGTTTAAACAGTGCCACCCCATCAGGGTCACTCAGATCCAGGGTAATGCAGCGTTTGTTCAGATTGACCGAGTTATACAGCGGG
>JAQBYL010000201.1 GCA_027622495.1 Pseudomonadota bacterium | reverse complement strand
CCAAGCTCAAAGCCGCCGGTAGTGGTGACACGGTGATTACCCGATCCGAATCCGGCAAGACCTTCCGCCAGATCCGCTCTGCCTGGAGTTCTGAGTGGGAGGCCGAACACGCACCTGTTCCTTTGAAGATGCCCTATCAGGACGTGCTGGTGGGCGACCTGCTGGGTGCCATCGAAGAACACGACATCGAACCGCTCATTCACTCCGGCGCCGGTCAGAGCATTGGTTACTTCAATGAAATTCGACCGGTCAGGGTCATCATGGCCGACCTGGTAGAAGAAGCCTGTAACACGTTGCGCGACATGAGATCGCATCTGCGCTGACACCTGGGCATTGAAATATTGAGCTTGCCTCGGACCGACACCCCTGCCCGCGGTCGACCTCGCCGCGCAGATGCCGACCATGCTCGGGCAGTCATCGGATCACAGCCTGAACGTCAACCGCCTGATCGAATTCGCAACCGCCGGCATGGAACAAACCGGATCTGACCTCAAAAGGCCCGAATCGTGAAGCGGGTCGTCCTGCCGATCCTGACCGTGCTTGGCGGTTTCGCGGTGGCCGCCCTGCTCATCATGACTGGTCCTACTGTCGACCAGCGCCCCACAAAACCGCTCGACTATCAGGTCGCCCTTCAACAGGCGAAAGCAGCCACCAGTGATTCACAAAGAGACGATGCGCTGAATCGCCTGCGCATCGCCGAAGCCACCTACCTCGAAGCACAGGCAGTGCTTGCCCGGGCCGAGCGCGATCTTGATCGCACCTGGATAAAGGCCCCATACGATGGCGATCTGCCCATGGTGTATGCAGACTATGGCGCAGAAACACTTCCGGTAACCCTTCGTGCACGCTTCGCCGGTGCCACCCACGAATGGCGTGGTGAAGTCGTGCGCACTGATCACGCTGTTTGTGGTACCTGCCGCTTACTGCATCCTCGACGATCTGGGGATTGCCGAAGCACCTCAACCCAGTGACCAACCACAGGCGTTGCCGATCTGACACTCAGCCCTGGCGGGATTCTGTCTGACTGCCACCACTTTCAATACATGCCTGCATCGACGTTTTAGCGACGTAGATTTTGGTGTCCCAGTATTCAGGATGATTCGGCGCAAGACAGCGCCCATCCAGAGTTTTCTTGATCAGCTCAGCGGGAGGCTCAGCCAAGGCTGCACCCGAATACAGAAACACTGCCAACCAGCAACCAAGCGATCGTTTTTTCCAGTCTCCCCTGTCCATCAACCTGACCTCATTTCCAAGCAATGCGGGGAGTTTCCCACCCTGCAGAGTGTCGATCTGTGCTGAATTCCCCACAGGTCAAACAAACCGCCTTCATCTATTTTGGTCAATCGTGATTTCGATCACACTTCAAATACGGACGTTTAATAAACTCCTGTGTGCGCACATTCAGACAAACGTGGTACAGGGAATGACGTTACAAGAGCAACAGATATCCGCAGAGTTTCCGATCGGTGCAGAGGATCTGAGCAAACAACGGCGCAAGATGAAGAATTTCTTCGTCAAGCCAAAATTTCAACTCAAATACGGCTACTACATGATCGCCGGTGGCTTTGCATTCTTCGGCAGCACCCGGTCCTGACCCCCATGGGACAGAGTATGATCGGCGACATCCATTCAGACATAACCGGTGCAACCCTGATCGGGTTCGCTTCCTATGTAATCTTCAGTTTCGTCTACTCGCTGATGCTGAGTCATCGCGTGTCTGGCCCGATGATTGCCATCACCGAATTCATAAGTCAGTTGACGAAGGGCAACTTTAAATATCGCAGACAACTGCGAAAAGGCGACGAACTGGAGCCGATCATGAAAGGCCTTCACGAACTTGCTGCGGAGCTCGACAAGCCAGCCAGCTAGAGCAAACAGCATGAACCGGACGTCACTAAGAAAACAAAAAGGCCTGACGCTCATCGAATTGATGATCGTCTTGGCGCTGATCGGCATGCTTCTCGGTATCGCTATCCCCACCTATCAGAGTTATCAGACAAGTGTCAGGATGGCCAAAACATCAGTTCACTTTGACGAAGCTGTTCGTCTCGCAAAAACCGTATTCGCGAAGGAACAGTTTGAGATGTCGGTTGGTAAGCTCAGTTCGCGACCTTATGACGATGAGGGTTGGGTGGAGCTTTTTACAAATAACGGCGGCGAAGCAGCTCTGGGTGGACCTGCATTTGTGGCAAGTGTCACCGGCGATTCAAGCACCGGCGCTATCGGTGTGGTAACAATTGAGGATGGAGAAGTGCTGCTTCTCATCCGACCGGAATTTTTCAAGATGGTCCCGGTCCAGGCCCGGATCGACAAGTACACTATCGAGTTCAGCAACCTTTAAACAGAAAGTCAGCAGCAGGCTTAAGCATCTGAACTGGTCCGGGTTACCAGAGCCTGCAACAGAAATTCCAGACGACCACCCTGCAGAAGGGTCCTGCGTTTCAAACTGAAACAGCTCAACAACGAACTGATCTCTGCCTGAACGTGCGGGTGCGGCGCAGTCAGCGTGCTGTCAACATCCGGCCTTACGATGACCTCGCGTGATGTGGCAACACCATATCGACTGACCAGTATGGGCTTACTCCGGCTGAAGGCTCCATAACCATGACCGTGGCTGTTTTCATGCAGAAATGGCTGAAGATGAGCGGAGAACGCAACAACTTCGTCAACAGACATGTAGTTCAACACATCCCACAAAAGACAGATGTCGAAGCGGGTGTCCTCAGGAAAGGCGAGCAGATCCTCAAAATCCGGCTCCGTCTGAGTGTTCAGACCACTGTAAAGGTCAGCGAACATCAGACGGCAGCGGAACTGCGAAAAGTAGTTGACTGTTTCTGGACTGCCCGGCCCTACGTCTAAGACCGTGATCCGCTCCTGATTGACGAAAGGTTCAAACAGGAGCGGAAACAGGTCACTGCTTTCCAGAACGAATTGCGATGCCGCAGCCATTGATTCCCCCGGTACGCGAAGATCAAACCTTGTTCGTACCGCGCGGGCCTACTTGTTGGCGCTGTTGCTGACTTCCGCAGGCTTAATCATCGGTGTATGCGGCGAGGCTTTGGCAGGCATTCCTTTTGCAGAGTCACTCGGATCCATGTCAATGCTGCCCTGGAACTTGGCACCGTCTTCAAGTGTTACGCGGGGAGCGGTGACGTTACCTCGAACCCTGCCACTCTTACTGATGATGACTTTTTCAATGCCTTTGACATCGCCCTTTACTTCGCCGTCTATGCGGACAACGTTGGCGGTGACATCGGCCTGCACGTACCCACTCTCACCGATCATCACATTGTTCGACTTAAGGTCTACTGTACCTTCGACGCGCCCCTCAATTATCAGGTCTTCGTCGCCGGTGATGTCACCGGTAATTTTGATTGTTTTTCCGATCACGGCACTCACTCCAGGGTGTTGGGTAAACCGCTGCTCAGAGAGCTTGGCAAGCGGGACTTCGGTTTTGTGCACCGGTTCAGGACGAACATCCGTTTCGCCGGTGTCACCGCTCTTTCGTTTATCAAACATGATTGAATCCTTCATTCGCAATTTGTGACGAACTAGTGTGCGCTGCGCGGTCAAGGTAACCTGACATGACACTAGTCACAGTCTAATTGAAACATCGTTCGTAAAAAGTGCACCAGCGCAGATTATTCGGCAGATCTGGCTGGTCGGATCACGCCAGATCCACCCGTTTCTCACCGCAGCGAATGCAGTGTCTGATCGTAACAAGCCGGCCCTGTCTGCTGTCAAACTGCTTCTTCTGATCAATAACCCATTTGTGAAAGCCGTTCAGGCAAAGCGTTTTACCTTTCGCCTTATTCTTCAGGTCTGGTCGTTTAAACGGGATTATGTCAGCCACGAAGTCTGCACCATCAGCTGGTTGCCATCATACGCCGTTGCAGAAGGTACAACCCCCCGGCTCCGGTCGCAAATGTCACACTGTAGACGAGCACAATGCTGGTAAGACTGAATGATGGCAGAAGCGGCGCCATGAACATCAGAACGTGGGCAGACAGGAACAGTATCGCAATATTAAAAAAGGCCAGTTCCTTGGCAAGTGGCGTACTCAGATCAGGATCCAGGATGCGAAGCAGCAACAAACCACTGCCGGTTGACCCGCAACAGCAGCCAAACGCAGTCAAACCCCGTTCAATGCCCAGATGCGTCAGACGCCGACCAAAACCGAAACACAACGCTGCGGTTGCGACAGAAACGCCGACACACACCACCAGAATGGGCACAAAGTAGGTAAGTAACAGGCCGAACTGGATGCTCATGATGGTCGCGGCCACCATCAGATCTACTGAACTACCGGTTACGCGTCTCTGTGTCTCATCATCGATGTAGCGACCGAGATTCAGACGGTCCATCAGCGCACGCATGACAACACAGACGATCAGGCCATGAAAAAAGAACAGATTGTGACTGAATATCACCCCCATGTCGGCACCAAACAGGGTCACCTGTGATGCCAGGGGTGCCATGATCTTGAGGTACACATCGGTCAGAAGGTAGACAAGACCGAGAATACCGATGTGCCACGCAAGCGTATCCACATTCGCCGAATGGGTTATCTGTTTTCCCGCAGACACGTTGCTGTCTGCTTTGAGGATACCGGTCAGAAACTCCTCTCCAAACCGGGCTGATTGATTGTGATTCAAACCGGCGCGGATGGCCCATCGCGCGACCGGGATACCAACCGCAAATGCCACCACAAAACCGACAGAGGCATAAATCAGACCAAAATCCAGAGCATTTGCTATGTTGAATTCACTCTGCCAGATGGAACCCATAGCCAGAGCCGGACCGGGGCCTTGCGTAAATCCATGGGTTACCAGAATGCCCAGAAAAGCTGACATGTCGTTCCCGGTGGCCCAATTGAACAGAAGAATCATTCCTAACCCGACCAGCGCCTGAAGCACCAGGCTCATCGTCCACACAATGGACAACCAGCTCCCCCCCTGCGCAATACTGTTTCCTTTTGGGGCCGCCTGTTTGACCGATCCTGTCAGGCACAGCGACATGAAGCTCAGCGTGAAGAAATGAAAGGTGAAGGCCGTGAAGTCCGCACTTTCGAAGCCGAAGCTCAGGCCAAGGTTGATCAGAGCAAAACCCAGAAAGCCCCCTATCAGACTGGCGGGGACCAGATTGTTGCGAAAAACTCCCACGCGTGCCCGAAGGATTGTTCCTGCCAGGATCATCACCGCAAGAAACGCAAACGAGATAACCCCGGGAAAGGTAGTTGCCATGCGACAAGCCCTATGTCAGTAGAAAAAGTAGCTGAAAAAAGTCTAAAAGCTATTCAGTGCCTGAGCGAAGTCAGCCACAAGATCGTCAGGATCTTCGATACCGATAGAGACTCTAACCAGGTTGTCAGTGATCCCAAGCTGGTCCCGCCGCGCCTTCGGCACACTCAAGTGGGTCATGGCGGCGGGATGCGACGCCAGACTTTCGGTGCCACCAAGACTGACTGCAAGCTTGACCAGGCGCAGGTTGTCGAGTATGGCAAATGCCTGTGTTTCACCGCCCTTCACCAGGACCGAAAACGTTGAGCCCGCACCTGAACACTGCTCGCGGAATATCCGTCCCTGCTCGCTCTCCGGCTTGAGAAAACCAAGATACCCCACCGACGCTACGTTGGGGTGGTCGCGCAGAAATTCGCACACGGTGCGCGCATTCTGCTCAGCGCGGTTCATTCGAAGCGCAACTGTTTCAAGCGACCGGAGCAGCATCCATGCGGTATGCGGATCGGTGATCGTGCCGATTGTATTCCGCAACGCCATGACTGGACCGATAGCCTTCCGGTTTCCGACCACACCACCGGCAACCAGATCGCTGTGCCCGCCGACGTATTTTGTCAACGAATAGACCGACAGATCCGCACCAAGCCGGGTAGGCTGCTGAAAGACTGGTCCTAAAAATGTGTTATCAACAATAATAACCGGTGCATTGGCCTGCTCATCTCGATACAGCTCATCGCGTAACGCGGCGATCCCTTTAATATCGACCAGTT
Source organism: Pseudomonadota bacterium (assembly GCA_027622495.1). GTDB lineage: Bacteria > Pseudomonadota > Gammaproteobacteria > Pseudomonadales > Azotimanducaceae > JAQBYL01. The sequence continues at coordinate 1,299 of JAQBYL010000201.1, read as the reverse complement.
CATTTGTCGGGTTTGCCGGGCTTTCCAGATAGATGACCCCGATTCGACGAGTGCTGCGCACCTTTTCGATCACTTCTCGAACCTGATCCATGGACGCACCCGCAGCGAAGTCCGCGTAACTCACATCAAATGCACCGAATATTGAACCGATGAGCTTTTCTGTGGCTGCATAAAGTGGACCGGAGTGAACGATCGCCTCCCCGGCTTTGACGTGCGCCATCAGTGCCGTGGTAATGGCCGACATCCCGGTGGAGAACACCAGCGCGTCGTCAGCACTCTCCCAGAGCGCCAGACGGTCTTCCAGAATTTCCTGATCGGGACCATTGAACCGCCCGTAGACCAGACCGTCTGATCCACCAGGGCGCGCGCCAGTGATCCCTTCGAAGAAATGTTTACCTTCTGCCGCACTCTGAAAAACAAATGTCGAAGTCAGAAAAATCGGAGGTTTGAGCGAGCCTTCAGACAACCTGGGATCGTAACCGTAGCCCATCATCAGGCTCTCGGGAGAGAGCGTGCGATTGCCAATGGTTCTTGCTCTATGCTTGTCGGTCATGTTCGCTCCCTTCCTGTTGTACTTACGAGATGGTGGCGCGCCTGTTCGATCTGACCGAGACCCTGGTAGATGACCCCGATCCGGTAGTGCAGCGTAGGCGACCATGGCTGATAAGACAACGCTACCTGCACATGACAAAGTGTTTCAGTAAAAAAAAAGAGGCAGTGCCTTGCGCAACTGCCCCCTTCTCAACTTCAATTGATTCAGCTATCTATCAGCCTAGAACTGATTCATGGTATTTGCCGCCCCACCCGCGAGCAGTGCTTTCTCACCCAGGAAGTATTCCTTGTGATCGTCACCAATGTTGGATCCAGCCAGATCCTGGTGTTTGACCGCGGCCAGGTCCCGACGGATTTCGCGCCGTTGCACGCCGGCTACGTAGGCGAGCATGCCGTCAGCACCAAAATAACCCTCCGACAACACATCGGTAGACAGAGCCGCGGTGTGGTAGGTCGGCAGGGTGATCAGATGATGGAAGATCCCCGCTTCTCGCGCCCCATCGGCCTGAAAAGACTGAATCAGCCGGTCTGCTTCCTGACCGAGGTCGGTATCATCGATCGCGACATCCATGAGACCCATTGGGTTTTTAGCAGGGTCCGGGTAAGCCGAAACACTTTTACCTGCCGCCTGCCAGTCTTCATAAACCTGTTGACGGAACTTGAGGGTCCAGTTGAAAGACGGCGAGTTGTTGTACACAAGCTTGGCATCCGGTCGCTTTTCGCGAACCCGGTCCACCATTTCTGCAA
>JAQBYL010000200.1 GCA_027622495.1 Pseudomonadota bacterium | reverse complement strand
GAAAGCGATGCCATCCGGATAGCTTGCAAAGCTGCGCAGGCAGAAGATCAACACCCCGACAAGCAAACCGTATAGCCACTGACCCGTTGCATTGCTCGGATGGGTTATTGGATCGGTCGCGACGAAAAATGCGGCCACCATGGTACTTCCACTGAACCAGTGAAACAGAGGTGATCCGAGGCTCGTGCTGCCACCACCGTCGTAACAGGCGAGCGCAAGCAGACCGAGACTGCCGAGAACGGCAACGGGTATGCGCCACGCAGCGATTCGGGTTACGAGCAATGCCAGACCACCGATCAGAAAACCAACGTTCACCCATTCCCAGCCTGCAGCGCCGAACGTGCCGACGGTGCGGTTTGCTGCGTTGAACTCGGCAACGGTGAGGCCATCGCGAAAACGAAACTCGGTGAGCATGGTTGCGCCTGATCGTGCGTCGATGGCCGCAGGTTCGGTCGAGGCGGTGGTGTCGGTAAAGAGGGTATCGGCAAACACCGGCTCGCCGTGTGCCTGGGGGATCGGGTAGTGGGTAAACGCACTGGGAAACGATACAAGCACAATCGCATAACCCACCATCGCCGGATTGAAGAGATTCTGACCCAGGCCGCCATACAAGTGTTTTGCCAGAATGACTGCACCGGCAAGGGCGACGGCGATGATGTAGATCGATGTGCCTGGTGGCAGGGCGCAACCGATCAGAAAGGCGGTGATGACGACACTGCCGTCCGACGCCGTTGCAAGAGGCGCTCGCCGCACGCGGTGTGCTGCCAGTTCAAAGCTCAGGGCGAACAGCACGGACCAGCCGAGGTTATGCAGATAACCGGTGGGTGCAAGAGCCAGCAGCACCAGAAGACCCGGCGTCATGGCTGCGCAGGTGAACCACATACGCGTTGCTGTGCTCATTACCACAGGTTCATGCCCATGAGCGAGGATCCCGTCGCTTTGCCAGACGATCTTCCCGGGCAGCTGACTGTTCCTGCGCGCGTTGCGCCATTCGGCTGCTGTGCTGGTCTGATCGGTGTCTGGCACGAACCGCCAGCGCGCCGGTTCGTTCAAGTTCGACTGCCTGGCTGCGTGCGTGGATGAAATCCTGCACCAGATTGATATCGCTCGGACAGACCCGGTTACACAACCCGCATTCGATGCAGGCATTCAGACCGAAACGGGTCGCTGCGTCTAGCTTCTGCTGGCGTACTTCCCACAGCAGACGTTGTGGCAGCAGGTGGGCGGGGCAGACCGGTTCACATGCCCCGCAGTTGATACAGGGCTGCTCTTCCCGCAGCGGGGGTGGTTTGCGTCGAACTTTCGGTTGCGGCAGGTTGATCAGGTCAATGCAGTCGACGGGGCAGACTGGAACACAGAGCTCGCACCCCGTGCACTCGCTTGTCAGAACCGTGTGCATATGCCGTGGTGCGCCGATGATGGCATCGACGGGGCAGGCTTCGATGCACAGGTAGCAGCCAATACAGCGGCTTTCGTCGATCTTCGCGAGCTTGGGTTCTGGTTGCGCAGGCGGGTCCGGTTCACTTCGACCGAGAAGGTCCTGCAGGGCTTTGAACGTCGCGTCACCACCCGGCGGGCACAGATTCAACGAAGCCCTGCCATCTGCCAGAGCCTGCGCGTAGGGGCGGCAACCGGCATAGCCACACTGGGCGCATTGAGTCTGCGGGAGCAGACTGTCGATCTTGTTCACCAGTGTGTTTTCGTCGCGAGGCCACGTTCTGCGAAGCACCCGCAACCCCCAGAATACTGCGAACATCACTGTGACAATGGTCAGTATCCCGATCATCTGTCAGCCACTTAACCCTGCAAAACCCATGAACGCCAGGCTCATGAGACCGGCGGTGATCAGGGCGATGGGTGCACCGCGAAATGCGCTGGGTACGGTTGCGCCATTGAGGTGTTCGCGCATTGCGCTGAACAGCACCATCACCAGGGTGAAACCGCCCGCGGCACCAATGGCGAAGATCAGGGTTTCTGCAAATGTAAGGTCCTCTCCGATTGCGAGCAGGGCAACTCCGAGAACGGCACAGTTGGTGGTGATCAGAGGCAGATAAATGCCTAACACCTGGTGCAGAAGTGGACTGACACTGCGCAGATAGATCTCGGTCATCTGAACGACAGCGGCGATCACCACGATGAACAGGATGATGTTGAGGTATTCAAGGTTGAGTGGCACGAGGACCCCATGCCAGACCAGGTAGCAGACAGCTGCTGCAAGGGTCAGCACGAAGGTGGTCGCCAGACCCATGGCGACGGCAGTGTCATAGCGACCGGTTGTCCCCATGAACGGGCACAGACCCAGGAACTGCGCGAGGACGAAGTTGTTAACCAGCAGGGCGCCAAGCAGAATCAGGATGGCATCACCCATGGGTAATCAGCGAACGGTCATACCGGGCTGCGCCCCACTGTCGGGACTCAACAGAAACACGTCTTCTCCGCCGGGACCGGCCGCCAGCACCATGCCCTGCGAAACCCCGAAACGCATTTTGCGCGGCGCCAGATTCGCCACGACCACCGTCAGGCGACCCACCAGATCTGCTGGGGCGTAGGCAGACTTAATCCCCGAGAAGACTTCGCGTTGATGATCGCCCAGGTCCAGGGAGAGTTTCAGAAGTTTGTCGGCACCTTCCACTTCTTCGGCCGCTGTTATGCGCGCAACGCGCAGATCGACTTTCAGGAAATCATCGATGCTGATTGTGCTGTCATCGGGCGTCTGCTCAGTGGCATCGCCTGGTTGAGCCGATGTGGACGCACGTGACGCTTCCACCATCAGATCCACACTGCTTGTTTCCATGCGCGTAAAGAGCGGCTGGTAGGGCGCGATCGGGGTGCCAAGCAGGGGTGTTTGAGCGCGCTCCCAGGTGAAGGGAGCGACCTTGAGAAATTCAGCACTTGCCTGTGCCATCCGGGGCAGGATCGGCTGCAGATATACCGCGAGCGACATGAACATGTTGATGCCCTGGGTACACACCAGCTGCACGTCTTCGCGGCGACTTTCTTCTTTGATCATGGTCCACGGGGCATGGGCCGCGATGTACTGGTTTGCCCGGTCGGCTAAAGCGGTAATGATCCGCACCGCTTTGGAGGTGTCTGAAGCCTCGTAAAATTCAGCGATCTCGTCTGATGCCTGGGTGAAGTGGGCCCACAAGGACTCATCATCAATCTGATCGGCCAGCATGCCGTCGAACTGCTTGGTGATGAACCCTGCGCAGCGGCTTGCGATGTTAACAACTTTGCCCACCAGGTCTGAATTTACCCTGGCGACGAAGTCGTCGAGGTTGATGTCGATGTCGTCGACTGTGCCGTTCAGTTTGGTGGCGTAGTAATACCGCAGATATTCAGGGTTCAGATGGGCGAGATAGGTACCGGCATTGATGAACGTGCCCCGCGACTTTGACATTTTCGTGCCATTGACCGTGATAAAGCCGTGCGTGTGGATCCGTGTTGGCTGACGGAAGCCGGATCCGTGAAGGACCGCCGGCCAGAACAGCGCGTGAAAATTCACGATATCCTTGCCGATGAAGTGGTGTACTTCGGCCGTGCTGTCTGCTTTCCAGTAGTCGTCAAAACTGATGTTGTTGCTTTGCGCGAAGTTCTTGAAGCTGGCCATGTAGCCGATCGGCGCATCCATCCACACGTAGAAGTATTTGTCGGTGGTGCCCGGGATGACAAAACCGAAGTACGGGGCATCGCGGGATATGTCCCAGGCTTTGAGGCCTTCATCCAGCCATTCGGCCAGCTTGTTAGCAACTTCCGGTTGCACTGCACCGCTTTTGGTCCACCGTTTGAGGTGATCGGTGTACTGAGCCAGATCAAAGAAATAGTGTTCGGAACCCTTGAGCACCGGTGTTGCACCAGAAAGAACCGAGCGCGGGTTCTTCAGATCAGTTGCATCATAGGTTGCGCCACAGGCTTCACAGTTGTCGCCGTACTGGTCATCAGTAGAACAGCGCGGGCACAGGCCTTTGACAAATCGATCAGCCAGAAACATTGCGCGTTCCGGATCAAAGAGCTGTTCCACGGTTTTAGTAAAGATCAGGCCGGCAGCCTGCAGACGCGTATAGATGAGTTCCGAAAGGTCCTGGTTCTCCTGCGAATGCGTTGAGTAGAAGTTGTCGTGCCCGATCAGAAACCCTGCGAAATCACTGACATGCTCTTTGCGCACCTGCTCGATCATTTCTTCAACCGGCACCCCGACCTGTTCTGATTTGAGCATGGTGCCCGCGCCGTGGGTGTCGTCAGCGCAGACGTAGATGGCGTGGTTGCCGCGGAGTTTTTGAAAGCGAACCCATATATCGGTCTGGATGTGCTCCAGCAGATGACCCAGGTGGATCGAACCGTTGGCGTTGGGAAGAGCGCTTGTGACCAGAATGCGGCGAGTCATGAGCTTGAGATCAGGGCCTGAACTAACGGATGCGCGACTATACCCTCATCGATGGTGCTTCTCACCGTTGTATTTAGGCTCGCGCCCTTACGTATGCGTATAATCGCGGCCTTCGTTGCGCGCCGCAGGATTCACCATGAAGCTCGAACAGTTTGTCGATCCCTACCTGGGTAAGCCCTGGGGCGATCTCGGCGCGCGCATCCTGTCGTCGGGAAATCGCGTGTCTGTGACGCTCGGATATCCTGCCGCCGGCGCGCGTCAGAACCTCGAAAAACAGCTTGCAGAGTTTATCGGCAGTCCTGACCTTGAGCTCGAGTTACGCTTTGCACCCCCCCGCGGACGTGGTTTTCCGCAGATCAAACACATTGTCGCGGTCGCTTCAGGCAAGGGTGGCGTGGGCAAATCCACCACGGCTGTCAATCTCGCGCTTGCGTTGAGTGCCGAGGGCGCCAAGGTGGGTCTGCTTGACGCAGACATCTACGGGCCGAGCCAGGGCATGATGCTGGGCGTTGCAGAAGGTCGGCGCCCTGAAGTCAGAAGCGAAAAAGAACTGTTACCGATCAAAGCCCATGGCCTGCAGACCATGTCTATGAGCTTCATGATCACAGACAAAACCCCCATGGTATGGCGCGGACCCATGGTTTCCGGCGCGTTACAGCAGTTGCTTACGCAAACCGCCTGGGAAGATCTGGACTACCTCATTGTCGACATGCCGCCTGGCACCGGGGATATACAGCTGACATTGAGCCAGAAGGTGCCGGTATCCGGTGCGGTGATCGTGACCACCCCGCAGGACATTGCGCTGCTCGATGCGCGCAAAGGCATCGAAATGTTCCGCAAAGTCGAGATCTCGGTGCTGGGGATCGTTGAGAACATGAGCCTTTTCACCTGTCCGCACTGTGGTTCGACCAGCCACCTCTTCGGTGAACACGGCGGTGCGCGGATCGCCGAAGAGTTCGACGTGCCGCTTCTGACTGCGTTGCCGCTTGCGATGTCGATCCGCGAGCAGGCCGATGGCGGTAATCCCACCGTTGCCGCAGACCCTGACGGCGAGATAGCCGGTCTGTATCGCGATGCTGCCCGCCATCTCGCTGCCCGGCTGTGGCAGTCGGATCAGGCTGCTCGACCGGTTATTTCAATCAGTGACGACTGACACACTTAATTTTACACCGAAGGGTTGAAGGAGGCCTTGCCCGACCATGACAATTAAGTCCGATCGCTGGATACGTGCACAGGCAGAGCGAGGCATGATTTCGCCGTTCGAACCCCAACAGGTTCGCTATGTGAACGAGCAGAAGGTCATTTCTTTCGGTACATCAAGCTATGGTTACGACGTTCGATGCGCACCTCAATTCAAGGTATTCACCAACATATATTCGGCAACCGTAGATCCCAAAGCGTTTGATGAACGCAGTTTTGTCGACGTCGAAAGTGATGTCTGCATCATTCCGCCGAATTCGTTTGCACTGGCGTCGACGGTTGAATACTTCCGCATCCCCGAGGACGTGCTGACGATCTGCCTTGGCAAATCCACCTATGCCCGGTGTGGGATTATCGTGAACGTAACGCCTCTGGAACCGGAGTGGGAAGGGCATGTGACGCTTGAGTTTTCCAACACCACCACACTCCCGGCAAAAATCTATGCCAACGAAGGGGTCGCGCAGATGCTGTTCTTTCAATCAGATGAGCGATGCGAAACCACATACAAAGACCGCGGTGGAAAATACCAGGGGCAGCGCGGTGTAACGCTGCCGCGCGCGTGATCCTTATCGCTTAAACGTGACCGATCAGAATCTGACCTGGTGCCGCTTTGTGGCCGGCGCGAACCATTGTGCCAATGCGGATGGGACTCTCACCTTCTTCTACGAGCACGGTCATGGCTTCTTCTGCCTGGCTCTGCGCCAGACAGATGATGTAGCCGATCCCACAGTTGAACGTTCGCAACATTTCGGTTTCGTCTATGTTGCCCGCCTGCTGCAACCAGCCGAACACATCGGGCCGCTGCCAACTGTCCAGATCAATGAGCGCAGCCAGATCCTGATCGTCAAACATGCGCGGTATGTTTTCCAGAAAGCCGCCGCCGGTGACGTGCACCATGCCGTGTATCTCGACCACCGAGTTCAGCTTGAGTACGGCCTTGGCATAGATGCGCGTGGGCGCCATCAACGTGTCGAGCAGATCGTCGGTTGGCGCGATCCCCTGGTTTTCGATAACGCGGCGAATGAGCGAATAGCCGTTGGAATGCGGCCCGCTGCTGGGCAGTCCGATCAGCACATCGTGTTCGGCAACACGACTGCCATCGATGATGCCGTCGCGTTCGACAATACCAACACAGAAACCAGCCAGATCGTAATCGCCAGGCTGGTAAAAGCCGGGCATTTCAGCGGTTTCGCCACCGACCAGGGCGCAACCGGCAAGTGTGCACCCATGGGCGATACCTTTGATTACGCGCTCCGCGATGTCTACATCGAGTCTGCCGGTTGCGTAGTAGTCGAGAAACAGGAACGGCTCACCACCGGTGACCAGAACATCGTTGGCGCACATGGCCACCAGATCCTGCCCGACCGTGTCGTGGCGGTTGAAGTCGATGGCGAGCTTGAGCTTGGTGCCCACCCCATCTGTTCCCGTGACCAGCACAGGCCGCCGATAGCCGGCAGGAAGTTCAGCAAGCGCGGCAAATCCACCGAGGCCGCCAAGCAGTTCAGGTCTGTGCGTAGCTTTGGCGTGTACACCGATGCGCCTGACCAGTTCGTTGCCGGCGTCGATGTTTACACCGGCGTCGCGGTAGGTCAGGGATTTCTTGTCAGTAGGCTGGTCTGTGGACATGGATGCGTTGCTTGAACCAGGCATAATTCTTAGGCGGCGAGTGTACCAGCCCGATGCGTTTGTTTCCGGTAAACTTCGTACGGTCTGCGTGTGTCGGGGCGCAA
>JAQBYL010000199.1 GCA_027622495.1 Pseudomonadota bacterium | reverse complement strand
GGCAGAACGGCTTGTACATCTTCCGGTATCACATGACCGCGGTCGTGGATGAGTGCCCAGGCGCTGGCCGCATGCAAAAGCGCGAGCGTACCGCGCGGTGAAAGACCGAACGCAAATTCAGGTGCCTGGCGGGAATATCCGACCAGGCGTTGGACGTAGTCGATGAGCGGATCAGATGCTTTGACCGCGTCTACTGCAGCCTGGATCCGTTTGAGCCCGGCCAGATCACACACCATGGCCATTGACTCAAGCAACTTTCTTCTGTCACCACCGCGAAGCAATTCGCGCTCTGCTTCTGGCTCGGGATAACCCAGTTCGATCCGCATCAGAAATCGATCCAGTTGCGACTCGGGGAGCGGGAATGTGCCGGCCTGCGTGGTCGGGTTCTGGGTCGCCACAACGAAGAACGGATCGGGTAATGCACGAGTCACGCCATCGACGGTAACCTGGCGTTCTTCCATAGCCTCAAGCAAGGCACTCTGACTCTTGGGGGTGGCGCGGTTAATCTCATCCGCTAAAACCACCTGGGCAAACAACGGCCCCTCAATAAATTGAAAGCTGTTGTTCTGGCGGTCGAAAATGGAAGCGCCAATGACGTCCGATGGCAGAATGTCACTGGTGAACTGAATGCGGTTGTAGCTTAAGCCGAGCACGTGTGCCAGCGCGTGCGAGAGTAGTGTCTTGCCCATGCCCGGCAGATCTTCGATCAGCAGATGGCCGCGCGCAAAGAGGCAGGTAAGGGCAAGTTTGATCTGGTGCTCTTTGCCCAGCAGTACCCGGTTCACCGTACTGATGAGCGCATCGATCTGATTTTTTACATCAGCCGTGGTTGTGTAACTCGATGATGGTCGACTCAGCACTGTTTTGGGCGTCACGATCTTGCTTGGTTGCGTCGTTACGGTCCAACGATAGTTGGTCGAGATAGGACTCGTCTATGTCCCCCGTCACGTAATCGCCGTTGAACACCGAGCAGTCAAACTGCCGAATCGACGTATTGCCCTCACGAGCACTGGCGATCAGGTCTTCCAGACGCTGATAGATCAGCCAGTCAGCACCGATCATGCGCGCTACTTCGGCATCGGTGCGCTGGTAGGCAACCAGCTCCTCTTTGCTCGGCATATCGATCCCATAAACATTGGGGTAGCGGATCGCCGGTGCGGCCGAGGCCATATAGACCTTTTTAGCACCCGCCTCCCGGGCCATCGCAATGATCTGTTTGGTGGTGTTTCCACGAACAATGGAGTCATCCACCAGCAATACATTCTTGTCGCGGAACTCAAGTTCGATTGCGTTGTGTTTTTGACGAATCGATTTTCGCCGCTGCTGCTGGCCGGGCATGATGAAGGTGCGGCCGATGTAGCGGTTCTTGACGAAGCCCTCGCGGAATTTGACGTTCAATCGATGCGCCAGTGGCAATGCGGCAGTGCGTGCGGTGTCCGGTATGGGGATCACCACATCGATGTCATGTTTCCCGTTTGGATATTTGCGCAGAATCTGTTCCGCCAGGTAGTCGCCCATGCGCAGGCGCGACTTGTACACGGATATCTGATCGAGGATCGAATCGGGTCGAGCGAGGTATACGTATTCAAAGATGCAGGGCGTAAGCGTTGTGGCTTCGGCGCAGACCCTGGTGTGCAGTTTGCCTTCGTTGGTAATGAAGATCGCCTCACCGGGTGCAACATCGCGGATCAGGTCGAACCCCACAATGTCGAGCGCCACACTCTCTGAGGCGATCATGTACTCGACGGTGTCACCTGATTTACGCTGACCGTACACGAGCGGGCGAATGCCATTAGGATCACGAAACGCAACCACGCCGACCCCGATGATCATCGATACCACCGCATAGGCACCTTTACAGCGCCGGTGCACACCTGCGACCGACGCAAAGACTGCTTCGGCATCGGCGACCGTTACACCCCGGTTCTGCAGCTCGTGTGCAAACACGTTAAGCAGCACCTCTGTATCGCTGTCAGTATTCAGATGACGCAGATCGTCGCGATACAGATCTTCCCTCAGGCTCTGTGTATTTGTCAGGTTGCCATTGTGAGCCAGGGTGATCCCCCAGGGAGAGTTCACATACAGCGGTTGTGCTTCTGCCGAACTCGAACTCCCCGCGGTTGGATAGCGTACATGGCCAATGCCAACACGCCCGCGCAGACCAACCATGCCGCCCTGATCAAAAACATCGCGCACCAGGCCATTACCCTTTTTCAGATGCAGCTTCTGCCCATCACTTGTTGCTATGCCTGCTGCGTCCTGACCACGATGCTGCAACGCGGTGAGTGCATCGTAAATCTGTTCGTTGACGGCCTGGTTACTAACCATACCAACAATTCCGCACATATCACTTCACCCCTGTATCGGTAAGATCAGTTACTTCGTCGACCGCCTTGTCGACAAAGACCAGTACGTCGGTCTCAAAGATCATCAACTCCGCCCGGATTCTTGAATCCAGCCACCAGTTTTCGTGTTCCGCGAATGGTCGTAACGCAATCAGCGCGACAGTACAGACCAGCGCGCCGCGCGCCGCGCCGAATAAAAAGCCGAGAAAACGGTCAGTCCCACTCAAACCAGTGCTTTCTACCAGTTTGGACATGAGCCATTGAACCAGTGCGCCCACAATCAGCGTGCCGATGAATATAATCGCAAACGCAAGCACCAGTTCTGTCGAACCCTCGGGGCCGAAGTCAATCCGCAGCGCAAGTTCCGGTGCAAAGTACAGGCCCAGGATCAGTGCAGCAGCCCATGCTGCCAGCGAAATGACTTCTTTAAACAAACCCCTCATGAGACCGATCAATGCCGAGATAGCAATCAACGCAAGCAGCACAATGTCGAGGGTGGCCAGGTTCAATTCGAAAAAGCCATCAGGCGGGCGCTCTGACTATACAGCTCAGACAGGGATGACCGCGCGGTTTCAGCCTGATCGAGTTTCAGATAAGGCCCCACTGCGACCCGATGCACAACCTTCAAATCCGGCTGCTTGTATGGTGTTGAGAAAGCTTCAAAACCATCTTCGCGCAACAGGTTGCGAAAATTGATCGCGTTTTCAATCTCGGCAAAGCTCGCCACCTGAATCGCCCATATGCGCGTGCTGGCATCAGGCACGGTGAGCACAGCGTCACCAAAGCGTGCCCCATTGGCAGTCTGAAAGCCTTCGTCATCAACCTGTGTGCGCAGTTCGCGAACGCGCTCGATAAATCCTGTTCGTGGCGCAACATCGTCTATGTGTGCAACGTCTGGTATGGGGGTGGTCACATCGATCGGATCGAGGTCGACTTCAGAAAGGCCATCACCGTCGAAGAGCATCGGAACAAAGACAATCGCAAGGGCTGCGAGAAACAGGGATCCGGTCAGGCGATAACGCTTGCGTTCATCCATACCTCTCATATCAGCATTGCTCACGCTGAATCACTCATGTTCTGCTGGTGGATGACACGGGGTCTGACACGTTCCACAACGGTGAACGAACCAAAACAGAGGATAACATCCGATGGACCCGCGAGCGAGCCAGCCTTTTGCAGCGCATCATCCAGATCTTCAACAACTTCGATGGCAGAGCTGTGCGATTGGGCGGCGAACACTGAAGCCAGATCAGCCCCTGACCGCGCGCGCTCACCGCTTGTCGACAGGCAGATCCACACGTCAACCACAGCACGCAGCGCGTTAAACACCCCGGCTGCATCTTTATCAACCAACAAACCACATACCGCAATGATCCGCGTGTCCGGGTAGTCCCGGCCCAGACGGGCAGCAAGATATTCAGCACCGAGTGGGTTGTGGCAAACATCCACAATCACCTCTCGATTGTTGAGGCGGCCAACTTCAAAACGGCCGGGCAGATGGGCACCGGCGACCGCGGCATCAAGGGCGAGCGCCGACACGTCGACAAGTTGTGCAGCAACCGCCGTCGCCAGGGCGCAATTGCCAAGCGGAAATCTGGTTTTGTGATTCACCCGAATGCGTTGGTCTGCCATCCACCACGTCCAGTGATCGGTTGCTTCGACAAACCCGAAATCTTTGCCTGAGCGTAACATTCTGCAGTGCAGGGTTTGCGCCTGTTCAAGCACCGATGCGGGCATATCGGCACCCAGCAGGACGGTCTGACCAGAGCGGAACACGCCTGCTTTCTCACGGCCGATCGCCTCCACGTTGTCGCCGAGGTACGCCTCATGATCCAGGCCAATACTGGTCACCACTGCGATGTCGGCAGAGATGATGTTGAAGCTGTCGAGTCTGCCTCCGAGACCAATTTCCAGAATGCCAACGTCAACCTCGCGTTCGCGGAAGAGCCACAATGCAGCCAGTGTTGAGAATTCAAAATAGGTGAGACCGATTTCACCGCGAGCACGCTCCACAGCGGCAAATGCATCGCAGATGGATGCATCATCAAAATCCTCACCGCCAAACCGCATGCGTTCATTGAACCGTTCCACATGGGGTGACAGCGTGGTCCCCACACTGAGACCGGCGTGCAACAGCAGCTGTTCCAGAAACACGCTGGTCGTGCCCTTGCCGTTGGTCCCCGCCACAATCACAGTGCGATACGCAGGTTTAAGAAGATCCATTTTCTGCGCCACGGCACGAACCCGATCGAGTGTCATCTCCATCCGCACCGGATGGACCGCAGCGATGTGGTCAAGCCAGCCAGCAAGATCCAGTTCATCCAGACTGTCTTCGTACGATTGAAGCCTAAGGTCGGTCAAGAGCTTCGCGAACTTCCTTCAGTTGGTGGGTCAACGCTGCGGGAATTGTGTGCGGTGCATCGGCGTGGGCGGCGACGGTTTGAACCAGCGCGGCCCCCATGACCACGCCATCTGCATGCTGCCCCACCGCACGCGCGGTTGTTCCGTTCTTGATTCCGAAACCGACCAGCAATGGCAGGTTGATGAGTTTGCGCAGGCGCTCGAGATTAGTTCGCACCGACTCCACATCAATGTGTCCCGCACCCGTGATGCCTTTAAGTGAAACGTAGTAGACAAAGCCGCTGGCGGCAGCCGCTATCTTTCTGGCGCGCTCGTCGGAGGTGGTCGGTGCAACGAGAAAAATAATATCTATGCCAACCGGATCGAGCACCTTGCGAAGCGACAGTGATTCTTCGGGCGGCATGTTGACCATGATCACGCCATCAACGCCTGCATCACCTGCACGTTGGGCAAACAAACCCTCCCCCATACCGAGGATGCTGTTGAGATAGCCCATCAATATGATGGGCGTTGTGGCATTTGTCAGCCTGAAAACGCGCACCACTTCCAGCACATCAAGCAGTCGGACATGGTTGGCCAGCGCACGTTCTGAAGCTGCTTGAATAACCGGGCCATCAGCCTCGGGATCCGAAAACGGGATACCGAGTTCCACAATGTCTGCACCTCCGTCTACCAGACCGTGCATGATCGCTGGTGTGATGTCGATGACCGGATCACCCGCAGTAACAAACGGCACCAGCGCCGTGCGGCCCGAGTCTTTCAGATTTTTCAGGCAAGAGGTTATGCGACTCACAATGTGATCCCATCCAGGGCCGCAACCGTGAGGATGTCCTTGTCGCCACGTCCGGACAGATTGACGATGATCACCTCGTCGACCGACATCGCAGGCGCATTCTTTGCAACCCAGGCGATTGCGTGGCTGGACTCAAGCGCAGGCAGAATTCCTTCGGTCCGATTGAGCATGCGGAAGCCCTGCATGGCTTCATCATCGGTAACGCTCACATACTCAGCCCGACCGATATCTTTGAGGTACGAGTGCTCAGGTCCAACACCGGGGTAGTCAAGACCGGCAGAGATCGAGTGGGTCGCCATGACCTGACCGTCATCGTCCTGCATGAGATAGGTACGGTTCCCGTGCAGAACACCCACCCGTCCGGCGTTGAGAGGTGCTGCGTGTTCACCCGTTTCAAGGCCACGGCCACCCGCCTCTACCCCGACCATCCTCACATCGACATCGTCGACAAACGGATGGAACAGGCCGATAGCGTTAGACCCGCCACCGACACAGGCAACCAGCAGGTCTGGCAGCGACCCCCTCGCCTGCAGAATTTGCGCCCGCGCTTCGTTGCCGATCACGGATTGAAAGTCGCGAACCATCATCGGGTACGGATGCGGACCGGCTGCAGTACCGATGATGTAGTGGGTGTCGTCCACGTTGGTAACCCAGTCGCGCAACGCCTCGTTCATGGCGTCTTTCAAGGTCTTCGACCCGGAGGTCACCGGGATCACATCGGCTCCGAGCAGCTTCATGCGATACACATTCATGCTCTGTCGCTGAATGTCTTCAGACCCCATGTACACCTGGCATTTAAGCCCGAGGCGGGCTGCAACGGTTGCCGTGGCGACCCCATGTTGACCCGCACCGGTTTCGGCAATCACCCTGGGTTTGCCCATCCTTTTTGCGAGCAGGGCCTGACCAATGGTGTTGTTCACCTTGTGAGCGCCGGTGTGATTCAGGTCTTCACGCTTGAGATAGATCTGCGCCCCACCAAGCCGTTCGGTGAGCCGCTGCGCAAAATAAAGAGGCGTTGGCCGGCCCACATACTGGGCCAGGTCCTCTTGAAGTTCGCGTATGAATACCGGGTCGGACTTGAGCTCATCGTACAGGGCGCTCAGTTGATCCAGCGCATGGACGAGTGTTTCGGCCACGAAGCGGCCGCCATGCTGGCCAAAATGTCCATCGGGTGTCGGTTGCTGATAGTTACTGCCTTCAACCGGCATTTTTCGCCTCCCTGACAAAGTCGTGGATCAGTCGGTGGTCTTTGATGCCTTTCGAGCTTTCAACACCGCTACTCACGTCCACGGCCCATGGTCTGGTCATCTGAATCGCCTGGGCAACGTTGTGTGGACCGAGGCCTCCCGCCAGAACCAGGCGCCGTTTACTGCGCGGCCAGAAAGTCCAGTTGAAAGCCTCACCCGAGCCCCCGGAAACGCCGGGGGTGAAACTGTCAAACAGCAGCGCCTGGGCATCTGGATAGGCAGACTCAAATTTGCCCATATCGAACTCTTCGCGAACCCGCATGGCTTTCCAGTACGGAAGACCCCAGCGATTGCAAACCTCTCTCGGCTCATCACCGTGAAACTGGAGGACATCAATGGGCACATCGTGGAGCACAGATTCAATCTGGGCTGGATCGGCATCAACAAAAACAGCGACACGGCTCAATGACTGGGTCAGCTCGGCAAGTTCTCTGGCAAGACCACTGTCTATCTGCCTGGGACTGGGCGCAAACATCAGGCCGATTGCATCGGCACCGGCATCGATCAGCGCTTGCGCATCTTCGGGACGGGTGATGCCGCAGACCTTGATGTGGACTGGCAACTGCTGGCTCCGGCGGAAAAGCGGCGTAGTTTACGCCTGCTTCGAACGGAAGACCAAATGCGATGTTGACGACTTTTCTAGCCTGGATTATTCATGAACGAGCGTAGCGAGGTCGTCGAGAGTAGTGC
>JAQBYL010000198.1 GCA_027622495.1 Pseudomonadota bacterium | reverse complement strand
GTTGATTACAGCAGGAAATTCTATGATCGATATCGCAGCAGAGGAACTACGGTTTAGTTTGGCCGGTTACACTACAAAACCTGGCGGGTAACCTTGCGCCACCAGGCTTTTGAAGTAGGCGTCTGCCACAGCCAGATTGACGGTCTCATCAAACTTGGGCAGCCCGACGGTCGGACCGAACAGCCAGATCACCAGCGCCGGTATTCCCGGCACCGCTACCAGGGTCGCAATGACGATCAGGACTACACGTCGCACGACGCGGGGACCGATATCAGGCCAGTGTGTCTGCCGCAATGCTGCCGATGGCAACCCCGCGCCGACCCTGACGCATCTCGTTGCGATCATGGCCGTTGGTCAGATAACACAATGAGATACCGCTCACGGGATCAACCCAGGCAAGCTGGCCGCCTGCGCCATTGTGGCCAAAGGCCAGCGGCGAGTTGGTTTTACCGAAGCCCCGGTAATTCCGATCCTCGTCCCCGGAGATCACAATGCCGAGCCCGCGATTCGCCTTCTTGCGGAACATGGGGTCGCGCAGATCACCAGTGCGTACACGACGAACATCGTCGAGGGTCTCTTGCTTCCAGGGACCATCGCCGTTAAGAAGTGCCTGGTAGAAGAGTGCCATATCCGTGGCATTGGAAAAGCCACCGCCACCGGGGACCCCTACTTCACGAAACGCCGGATCATTAAATCCGAGAATCGCTTCTTCGGTTACTTCCGTCACAGGCGGGACCGGTATGCCCAGTTCTTTGTACTGTTCCGGCGTCAGATTCTCGCCTACGTGCTCACAAGGCAGTGCACGGGCATTTTCAGCCGCTGGCAAACCCACAAACAGATTCTTCAAACCAAGTGGATCTATTACGCGGGTTTGAACGAAGTCGGTAAAAGCCATGTTTGACACCCGCTCGATCAACTCGGCGATGACCCACATGCTTGCGGTGGGGTGGTACTCAAATTTAGTGCCCGGCTCGAAGCTCAAACGCCACTGCGCGAAACGCTCAAGGCGTCGAGCTTTGTCGTTCCAGTCAAGCGGTCGAAAAGGTGCACCAGGAAAGCCAGCGGTATGGGTAAACAGTTGTTCCACCGTAACCGCGTCTTTGCCGTTTGAGCCGAACTCCGGTATCAGATCAGCCACCCGGGCGCTGGTGTCGAGCAGACCATCCTGAATGACCAGCCATCCGGCCGCAGAGGTAAGCCCCTTGGTTGCCGAGAACAGGCAGATCAGGCTGTCATCCTGCGCAGTGCCATAGCTTGCGCTGAACGCAACCTCACCATGCCGCGCCACCGCAATCTGTACCGCAGACAGCAGGCCTTCGTCCACTTCGCGACGGGCGCGGTTGAGTAGTTTGTCGACTTTCACCGGATCAAAGCCGAGATCCGCGCTGTTGGTATAGATGTTCATTTCGCCTCCCCAGATACTTTACGAAACCATAACTCAAGCACCTCAGGTTCAGCTACCAGCACTTTTAAGCCGTTCAACAGCCCCCACAGTACCTGGCTGTCCGGCTACGCCCCTGATTTCTCATGTTGATGCCTTCCCGTTAGAATGCCGATGGGCCGGGGAAAAGGAAGACAATGCTGATCAGTGACGGATTTATCGGATGCGTAGGGAACACCCCCCTGATCCGGATCCACAGCCTGAGTGAAGAGAGCGGATGCGAAATTCTGGGCAAAGCTGAATTTCTGAATCCTGGCGGATCGGTCAAAGACCGTGCCGCGCTGTGGATGATCCGTGGGCACGAAGCCTCCGGAGCCCTCAAACCCGGCGGCACCGTGGTAGAAGGCACCGCAGGCAACACCGGCATTGGTGTGGTTCACGTCTGCAACGCACGCGGCTATGACAGCGTGATCTACATGCCGGACAACCAGTCCCCGGAAAAAATCGAAATCCTCAAGACCCTTGGCGCCGAAGTCATCATTGTGCCCACCGTGCCCTACGCGGACGACATGAACTATCAGAAACAGGCGGGCCGGCATGCCCAAAGCCTGTCCAATGCGGTCTGGGCCAACCAGTTTGATAACTTAGCGAACCGTCTTGCTCACTACGAGTCAACGGGGCCGGAACTGTGGACGCAGACCGGCGGCGGGATCGATGCCTTCACCTGCTCAGTGGGCACGGGCGGCACGCTGGCCGGAATATCGCGTTATCTGAAGGAACGCAACCCCTCCATCCAGGTGGTGCTGGCCGACCCTTACGGTAGCGCTTTGTACAACTGGGTGACCACAGGTGAGGCGGTGATGACAGCCGGGCCTTCCATTACTGAAGGCATCGGCAACAGCCGGGTGACCGACAACCTGGCTGGAACGCAGATCGATGACGCCGTGCAGGTGACCGACCAGGAAATGGTCGACATGGTCTATCGTATGATGCGTGAAGACGGCTGGTTTTTCGGCTCGAGCACCGGCATCAACCTGTGTGCAGCGGTAACCGTCGCAAACAAGCTGGGACCCGGCCACACCATCGTCACGGTTCTGTGCGATACCGGCAGCAAATACCAGTCACGGCTTTTCAACGCAGATTTTCTGCGCGAAAAGAATCTCACGCCAAAGCAGTAAACGCGACGTTCTCAGACCGGAATCCTGGCTAGCCCCACCGGCAGGCCGGCAACTTCATTGGCATGCACAAACACACCACCCTCACTTTCACCCGGCAGACCTTCCGACCCCGACACGATGTACAGATCCTTCAAGTCATCTCCACCAAAACACACGCTGGTGCACATGGGGTGGGGTATTTCGATGTGCCTCGTAAGGTCCCCGCTCGAATTGAACACTGCCACCCCCTGACCGCCGCCGGCCAAAGCGACATAGACCGAACCATCTTCGGCCACCACCAGCCCGTCGGGCACCCCCTTGCTGGTCTTAACAAACGGTTGTTTGGGACCGAGGCTGCCATCTTCATGCACGGGGTAACAGAACACTGCGGAACGCCCCGAATCCGAGTGATAGAGCGTTTTACCGTCAGGTGAAAAACCCAGACCATTGGTCAGGCGGATGTCGCTCGCAACTTTGCGGGAGGAGCCGTCCAGGTCGATCAGAAAGAGGTCACCGGCCTGCGGTTTGCGACCGTCTTCGAATACCGGGCTGGAACCGAGCGAGCCTGCGTAAATCCTGCCGGCAGCATCCGCACTGATGTCATTGAACCCGACAATGCCGGCTGCTTCGTCGCGGTCGAGCAGGGTGACGGTCGCCCCCCCAGCGAAGGCCTTGTAGGCAATGTTGCGGCCACTCACCACCAGACCGCCCGCTTCATGCAGCGCCATCCCGCCGATCCCGCGGCGATGCTCAAACACGCTCGATACCTCGCCGGCGCGGGTCACACAGAACACCCCGCCGTTCAAAACGTCGCTGAACACGAGACCGTGCTCCGGCCACCACACCGGTCCTTCGATCAGGCCATAACCTTGCGTCAACAGATCCATTGCTTTGCTTCCCCTGCGGATGTGGACCCAAACTTGTCACAGCACACCCGGACAGGCAACACTACGCGGCTTTCAAAGTTGTACTTGAAGCTCCTCAATGCTGATCGATCACACCGACCTGCGCACCATCTTCGCAGCGCTGCGCGCGAAAGCAGGCGACATTCCGGTTTAAACGGCGAGCTTAGAGATTGCGCTGATATAGACTGTACAGACGTTCCCAGTGGCGCTCTGCGGCAGCCTTGTGATACATGCCTTCGCGCTGCGGAAACACAAACCCATGATGGGTTTCCGGATACCATTCCACGCGGTGTTTTGTACCGACACCCACCAGATGTGCTTCGAGCCCGTCGATCATCTCCTTCGGCGCCCACTCATCCGTTTCAGCGCAACCGAAATAGACCTCGCCGTTGATTTTGTCTGCATCCAGATGAGGTGAGTCTTTCGCATCGGAAAACAGACGAACCCCGTGAAATGAGGCTGCAGCGCTGATTCGATCGGGAAAGGCCGATGCAGCGGCAAACGCAAATGGCCCGCTCATACAGTAGCCCACACAGCCGCTTTTACCCCCGCGCGCTGCACGTTGACCTTCGCTGTAGTCAAACAGGCTCTGCATGTCCTCGCACACCATTTTATTAGTCAGCGCATTCATATGGGCGAACATTTCTTCGCGTTTGTCTGGCCCCATGACAAAATCACGCACGCGTCGATAATACAGGTTAGGCAACATGACATAGTAGCCGGCAGTTCCCAGACGCCGGGCCATATCGTGGAGCTCTTCCCGTTTTCCGGGTGCATCCATCAGAAACATCACCACGGGATGCGGGCCATGCTCTTCAGGGTGGGTAATGAAAGTATTCATCACGCCATCGGCGGTCTTAATGTCTACTTCACGATCTATCATGGGATTCTCCTAAGCCTGGTCAGGGTCGGTAAAGCGATACTCTTGCGCAAGTTTCGCAACACTGAATATGCCGCCCGTTTTGGTCATGATGTCCGGATCCATCGCCAGCGCCGCAACGCAGCGACCACTGAAGCGCGGCGACTGGGCCGCCTTCAGATCCATCTGAACTGCCCCGCTTTCCACCGCATCCAGAATGAACTCGGTCTTCACCGCGGCCGGGCGTAACGACAGTGCGGCCACACTGTATTTTTTAAGTTCAACCGCCATATCCACGGCCATTCGATCTACGCCGGATTTGCATACACCGTAGCTCGAA
Organism: Pseudomonadota bacterium; assembly: GCA_027622495.1. Classification (GTDB taxonomy): domain Bacteria; phylum Pseudomonadota; class Gammaproteobacteria; order Pseudomonadales; family Azotimanducaceae; genus JAQBYL01. The sequence continues at coordinate 2,821 of JAQBYL010000198.1, read as the reverse complement.
CTGAAGGTGTAGCCATCTCCTCCCGACGAGGAGATGTTCACAATCAGACCGCATTTCTGCGCCACCATCAGCGGCGCCCCATACACCGAGGCGACATAGTAGCCGCGCAGACCGACGCCGCACTGGTCATCCCACACAGAGATCGGATGTTCCCAGAAGCCCCCTCCCCACGCTGGCGGATCGGGAATCTTGTAGACATTGTTCACCAGTATGTCGAGCCGCCCCTGCTCCTTGGCCACACGATCAAACAGCGCCTTAACCTGCTCGTCATCGTTATGGTCAACGGCCACTGCGATCCCTTTACCCCCAAGGTCATCAACCGCACGCGCTGTCGCCTGAATGGTCCTCGGTGCAGGTGGATTTTCCGATGACTGACTTCGACCGGTTATGTAAACGGTTGCGCCTGCCTCAGCCAGGCCTTCGGCAATCCCGCGACCAACACCGCGACTGGCACCGGTGACGACCGCAACCTTGCCTTTCAAATCTGCCATTTATCTCTCTTCTCCTATTCGCTTCTAACTCCATTTTACGATCACGTGCGCAGGCTGACTAAGTATGACAGCAATGCTTATATTCATGGTTCTCGCAAGATGCTCGACAAAAGCGCGGTCGCCTTCGACCTGCTATCGCAACCCGAAGTCCATGCCTTCACCATTGTTATAGCGTCGCAGAATCCGCCGACCGGTATTCTGAATGTGGACCTCATCGGCGCCATCATAGATTCGCGCAAACCGTGCATGCCGGTACATTCTTTCCAGCGGCGTGTCTTCAGTCACCCCTTTTGCCCCGAATACCTGGATCGCCCGGTCGATCACGTTGTGCAGCATTGCCGCCCCATAAACCTTGATCAGACCGATTTCGATCCGCGCTTCATCGCCCTGATCGATCTTCTGCGCAGCATGCAACGTGAGCAAACGACTCGCCTGAATTTCGGCCGCGGAATCGAAGACGAACTTCTGTATCTGCTGATGCTCACCAAGCGTTTTGCCAAAGGCGACCCGGTTGTTGGCTCGATCGCACATCAGATCGAAAGCACGCTGAGCCTGCCCCAGCCAGCGCATGCAGTGGAAGATCCGACCCGGTCCCAGCCGATGCTGAGCAATCTGAAAACCCTGACCGCGCGGCCCGAGCAGATTTTCTTTAGGAACCCGCACATTGTCATACACCACTTCGTAGTGACCATCCGCCTGACCCATCACTTTGACGTCGCGGATGATGTTGTACCCGGGTGTATCGGTGGGGACCACGATCATGGAAAACGCCGAGTGGTCAGGGGTTTCATCGCCTTCCGTGCGGACCATGGCGGTGGTGTAGGCAGCCGTGCCAGCACCTGAGGTAAACCACTTGCGACCGTTGATCACCCACTCGTCGCCCTCAAGCATCGCGCGCGTCTGCAGCTGGGTCGGGTCGGAACTGGCCACATCGGGCTCCGTCATACCGAAGCTCGGGAACACTTCACCATCAACCAGCGGCTTCAGGTATTTGTCGCGCCACTGATCGTTGGCATAACGATGCAGCATGATCGAGTCCTGCAACGAGTGGGTCCCCAATGCAACCGTCGCCATCTCCGACCGGCCAACCACCTCGTTGATGAACACATAGTCCATGAACGGCAGACCGCCACCACCGATCTCTTCGGGATGGCCCAACGCCCACAGACCCTGAGCCTTGGCTTTGTTCATCAAGCCTTTGAGGATATCCCCGCGTCGCGACCCCACCTTGTCAGAGGTCAGCTCCGCTTCCACCGGGTAGACTTCCTGCTCAACAAAATCGAGCACCTTGGCCCGGAGCGGCTGGATGTGCTCCGGTATCGATAAATTCAACATGTCTCCTCCCATTTGATTAACCGGCCACAAACCCCCACCGATTGCCCCCAATATAACTGCAAAATCCGGCTGCCTCACGAATAAAGTCCCCCCACCCTCCTCTTCAAAGCGAGGATCAACGCAACTGGACGGGAACCCCCAGTTTCAGCTAGGGTCCCCTCCTGCAACCCCACGAAAGCAGGAACCCCATTGCCCGAGTCAGAGCTAAAACGCGCCGGCTTGAAGGTGACCCTGCCGCGTCTGAAAGTACTCGAGGTACTGGCTCGCTCCGAGCCGCACCATATGAGCGCCGAGGATGTGTACAAGTATCTGATCGAGTCGGATGATTCGGTGGGTCTCGCGACCGTGTACCGGGTCCTCACCCAGTTCGAAGCTGCCGGGATCGTTGAGCGGCACAATTTTGACGATGGCCACTCGGTCTACGAACTGGCCAAAGACACCCACCACGACCACATGGTCGATGTCGATACCGGCCAGGTGATCGAATTCGTCAGCGACAAAATCGAAGCTCTGCAGCGCGAAATCGTCGGCGAAAAAGGCTTCAATCTGGTCGACCATCAACTGGTGCTTTACGTCCGCAAGAAGCCGGGTAAAAACACCTGACCCGAGCTCCCCAAAAGGATTGCAAATAAGAATCATTTTCATTTATAGTTTGGGCCCTTTGCCAGACACATGAATCAGAATGAGGCTCACAGATCTAGCCGTTGGGGACCTGGCCCGGGTTACCGGCTACGTGGCATACGCAGCCCAACTCATGTACCTGGGTCTGATACCGGGTACCGAATTCCGGCTTAATCGCGAAGCCCCGCTGGGTGATCCCGTCGAGATCCGCTATCGCGGTTTTTCCCTGTGCCTGCGTCCGACCGAAGCTGATTGCCTGGAAGTGGAGCGCGTGTGACTACGGTTGCGCTCATCGGCAACCCCAACTGTGGCAAGACCACGCTTTTCAATGCCCTGACCGGGACCCATCAGCGAATCGGCAACTGGCCGGGGGT
>JAQBYL010000197.1 GCA_027622495.1 Pseudomonadota bacterium | reverse complement strand
GTCTATCAACTTGGAACAAAGACTCAACCCCAACGACTCACTGGCTTTCCGCGGGAAGTCGAACATGTTCAGTTGTACTAAATGGGATTGGCGATTGGTTGATCTAATACAGTGGCTTTCCGCTGAAACTGGCGAGGAATCGCAAACGGACTTTCCGCGGAAGCGGGATGCTTTGATAGCCAAGCAATCAGGCGCGGCCACGTGTAAGTCGGCAACTTTCCACGGTACTCTACATCAGGCCCTGCTGATGTTCAAAAATCGATTTGAAACCGGTTCGTCCCCAGTCTGGCGGCAGCAGACAGGGCCTCGGGTCGAAGCGCGCCCAGCGGGCGGCCTCACCGTGCACGATGTGTTCTGCGTGCAGGCCTTTCGCCGTCAGATTGGTGATCGGTATCGCATCGGCTGCCGAATAGGCGCACAACAACAACGGTCTCGGGCGCGGGCTCATGTTGGGCGGTGAGCCATGTATCGAGCGGCAGTTGTGCACGGTAATCGAGCCGGCGGGTCCTCCCAGATAGACAGCGCTAGCCAGATCCACGGCGGGCAGATCTTCATCACGAAGATTCCCGGTCCAGGCGCCATCGGTTGAGTACAGATCAAACAGCGGTCCTTCATGTGAACCTGGCACAACGCCCATCGGCGCCATGTCGTCGGCCACATCATCCAGGTACACACCGATTGTCAGGACGTCGTAGTTGGTGTGCGGCCAGAACTGAATGTCCTGGTGCCACTTCACCTCTTCCCCGCCGCCACTCCATTTAAAGTTGAGTTTGGAGTGATGAAACTTCACGTTCGAACCCAGCAGATCTACCGCCACATCCACAAAGGGTCCACGACTTGCAAACTCCCAGTAAACATCGTGAAAATCAACAGGGCTGTTCAACCTGCGGATGCGCGGTGCATCGGCAGTGTGATCAGGCTCCAGATCGAAGCGTGGATCTTTCCCCTGCACGCTTCGACTGAGCTCAACAAAATCACTGGTCACTTCGTTCAACCGACCTAACCAGTGGTCTGGAACCAGCGCGCTGACACCAATGAACCCATCCGCGAAGTATCGTTCGCGATCACCCTGTTGCAGAATTCGCGCTGGCTGCGCAAGAATCTCTTCGGTTTTCATGTCGCCCCCTCAATTCATAATTTGGTTAGTCATACGGTCACAGCAAACTGGTCAGTCCAGACCAAGCAGCCGTCTGTTCGCTCCCGGATCTGCACCACTTGCAGCAAAATCATCAAAGGCGCGATCTGTCACCCGGATGATGTGTTCGCGTATGAACTGCGCTCCTTCACGTGCACCGTCCTGTGAATCCTTCAGACAGCACTCCCATTCGAGCACCGCCCAACCTTCAAAATCAAACGCCGCCATTTTTGAAAAGATCGCTTTAAAATCAATCTGACCATCGCCCAAGGATCGGAACCGTCCGGGCCGGTCGAGCCACGACTGGTAGCCACCATAAACGCCAGATCGACCGCTTGGATTGAACTCGGCATCTTTCACATGAAACATTTTGATCCGTTCGTGGTAGATGTCGATGAACGACAGATAGTCGAGTTGCTGCAGAACAAAGTGACTGGGGTCATACAGGATGTGTGCCCGCTGGTGGCCACCCAGTGTTTCCAGAAAACGCTCAAAGGTCACCCCGTCATGCAGGTCCTCACCCGGATGAATCTCAAAACAGCAGTCCACACCAACGTCAGAGAACACATCCAGAATCGGCCGCCAGCGCCGTGCCAGTTCTTTAAAGCCTTCCTCAACCAGGCCGTTCGGACGTTGTGGCCACGGGTACAGATAAGGCCACAACAGCGCGCCGGAAAAAGTCACCTGCGCACGATGACCGAGCCGCGCACTGGCACGGGCAGCAAGCTTGACCTGCTGTGTGGCCCACTGAGTACGTGCGGCGGGATTGTTTCTGACCTCATGCGCCGCAAACCCATCGAACATCGCATCAAAGGCAGGATGCACGGCGACCAGCTGACCTTCGATGTGGGTCGACAGCTCAGTGATCTGCACACCGCAGGCTTCGACCCTGCCTTTCAGATCATCACAGTAGGTCTGGCTTTCAGCCGCCAGTGCTACATCGATAAACGCGGGATTGCCAATCGGGACCTGTATGCCTTTGAAACCCAGGTCAGCGGCCCACTGCGCCATGGCAACGATGTCATTGAACGGTGCTTCATCATCGATGAACTGGGCAAGATAGACCGCTGGCCCTTTGATTGTTTTCATGTCGCTGCTTCCTCGTGTGTACTGACCCAGGCACCGTCACGCTCGCTGCTTTCTACCACGCAGCTGATAAAGCGCAGGCTCGCAACACCGTCGTCAATGGTCGGATAGTTGACTGCGCGATTACCGCTGGCAACGCCGCTACCAATGGCGTCGGCAAACCGCCCGTAGACCGTGGCAAACGCCTCGAGATAACCCTCCGGATGACCCGCCGGTAAGCGCGTAATGCTCTGTGCCGCTGGACTTACCCCGGCACTACCGGTTCGGCGCACCTGTGTGGAACCGTCAGCCAGACGCACCAGCAGAGTGTTCGGCTCCATCTGCGCCCATTCGATGCTGCCGTGTTCGCCGTAGATGCGCAGGTGCAGATTGTTTTCTTCCCCCACCGCAATCTGGCTTGCGCACATCACACCTCTGGCGCCGGACCCGAACCGCAACAGAACATTGCCGTCGTCATCCAGGCGCCGGCCCGGCACGAAGCGGTTTAGATCGGCGGCCACCATATCAAGCTCTTCACCGCTGATGTAGGCGATCAGATTTTCTGCGTGGCTGCCGATATCAGAAAAGCAGCCGGCAACGCCTGCCTGGTCCGGATCGACTCTCCAGTTGGCCTGCTTGTTATCCAGATCAGCCGCCAGCCAGCCCTGCAGATACTCGCAGTTGATCCGGCGGATTGCACCGAGCGCACCGCTGCGCACAAGCTCACGGGCCTCCTGCACCATCGGATAACCCGTATAGTTGTACGTCACCGCAAAATGCAACCCGGTGCGTTCCACCAGTGCGCGAAGATGCAGGGCGTCCTGCAGCCGATGGGTGACCGGTTTGTCGCAGACAACATGAAACCCTGCGTTGAGAGCAGCCTGGGCTACCGGAAAGTGCAGATGATTGGGTGTAACGATGGTCACAAAGTCCATGCGCTCACCCACCGGTTTCGCCGCCTGCTGCGCAAACATCTGCTCATAGTCTGCATAACTTGAGGCCGCACTCAAACCGTACAGATCAACGCCCGAGCGCCGCGACCGTTCCGGGTCAGACGAAAACGCACCGCAGACGAGCTCAATGCGGCCATCGAGTTGTGCCGCCATCCGATGCACCGGACCAATGAACGAACCTTCGCCACCGCCGACCATCCCCATCCTGAGCTTGCCCAACGCATGCTTCTTCATGGGCCAAGGTTCACCTGCCAAAACGCCATGCTACGATACCTTCAGGGAGGATGCATGAGCACAGTTCGGACAGGTATTGTAGGCGCCGGTGAGATCGGCCGATTGACTGCAAGAGACTTAAGCGCGCATCCCGAGGCGCAGATTGTCGCCGTGGCGGACAAAAGCGAAGTCAGAGCAGCGGAGCTGGCGACCCGCTATGGCGCGCAGGCGTTCGCGAGCCTGCAGGCCATGCTCGAAGGCTGTGATCTGGATGCGGTGTACATCGGCATACCCAATCGCGATCACGCGCAGGCGGCCATCACGGCACTCGATGCCGGCAAGCACGTAATGCTCGACAAACCGTTTGCCCTCAATGCGCTCGAATCGCAAAAGATCATCAGTGCCGCCCACGACGCCGGGCGCATTCTGTTCGTGGGGATGAATCAGCGTTTCGATCGCAACGTACAACGCGCCCGCATGCTGGTGGGTGATGGCAGCCTCGGTGACGTATACCACGCCCGTGCTTTCTGGCGCCGGCGCAGCGGCATTCCACGCATCGGCAGCTGGTTTACCAGCAAGGCCATGTCTGGCGGCGGCACTCTGCTCGACATCGGCGTGCATGTGCTCGACGCTACCTGTCACATCCTCGATGACTTCAGTGTTTCCTCCATCAGTGGCGCGACCTTCACACGCTTCGGTCAGCGCGGTCTTGGTGATGGTTCATGGGGCCGGTCTGAACGCACCTTCGATCAGTTCGATGTGGATGACTTTGCCGTCGCGCTGATCCGATTCGCAAGCGGCCGCACCCTGTCGCTCGAAACCTCCTGGGCACAGCATCAGCGCGACGCAAACGCTCACGGTATTGAACTCGCCGGTGAGGAGGCCGGCTATTCAGTATTCGACGATCAACTGTTCCGCGATGCTCCCGGCGGCGGTTACATGAGTCTTCACGGCACCCCTACAGCTGCCCTGCCTTATCCGCACTGCAATCGTTCGCAACACTTCGTGAACGTGGTCCTCAATCGTGAGGAGTTGCTGGTGAGGCCAGAAGAAGCGCTTAAAATTCAAAAGGTTATAGACGCAATCTATCTTTCTGCAGAACTTGGAAAAGAGGTTTCACTTTGAGTTCAAAACCCATCTCGGTGCAGCTTTACTCCCTGCGCGACGCCTGTGCTGAAGATTTCGACGGCGTGCTGTGTGCACTTGCCGAGATCGGCTACCAGGGAGTGGAACCCTTTCATCTCGGCGGCATGACACCACAGGCATTCAAGGCACGGGTTACTGATCTCGGTATGCAGATTTCCTCCAGCCACACGCCCTGGGCTAACCGAAACGAACCTCAAGAGGTAATCGATACCATCAGCGCGCTCGGCCTGACTCGTGCCGCCGGTGGCTTTGGACCAGAGGATTTTGTCGACACCGATGCGATCCGGCGCACCGCCGACAAGGCGAACGATCTGATTGCAGTCCTGCAACCGGCTGGGATTGGATTGTTTCTGCACAACCACTGGTGGGAGTTTGAAGAGGTCGACGGAAGCCCCGCCTACTATCTGCTGCAGACATTGTGCCCCGATGTGTTGTTTGAAATTGACACCTACTGGGCCGCTAATTTCGGCGCACGCGACCCGGTGGCCGAGGTCGCACGAGTGAGGCACAGAACACCGCTGCTGCACATCAAAGACGGACCAATGACCAAAGGCGATGCTCATGTTGCGGTGGGCAGCGGAAAAATGCCGATCCAGGCCATCATCGATGCAGCAGATCCTGATGTGCTGGAATGGCTGATCGTTGAACTGGATGCCTGCGACACCGATATGCTGACGGCGGTGAGAATGAGCTATGAGTACCTGTCTTCTAACCACACGACTTCTGAATAAAATGGCGCAAGATCATGTCTGACATACTCTATGATTTCGGCAGCGGTCGATCCGATCCTGCGACTTTTCCTACCGAGCGTCTGAAGAAGATCGCTGTTGAGGTCATCGACCGCGAGGCCGAAGCACTGACCAACTATCCCGGCTCGCTCGGGCACAAAGGCCTGCGCACCGCAATGGCCGCCCGCGAAGCCACCCGTGAAGGTGTGCAGGTGGATCCAGAGCATCTGGTTCTGACCAACGGGTCCATGCAGGGGGTCACCCTCACGGCAGAAGCCCTTCAGGATCAGCCAGGTGACACCCTGATTCTGGAAGAATATTCCTATCCGGGCACACTCGGCGCTTATCGCAGTCTGCGCTACGACATGGTCGGCATCCCTCTCGATGAAGGGGGCATGCGCATGGACGTGCTGGAACATGAACTCACCCGCCTGAACCGTGAAAAACGCCTGCCGAAGTTCATCTACGCCATCTCCACCTATCAGAACCCAACCGGTTTCGTCATGCCGCGGGAACGCAGACTCGAGATGATCACCCTCGCCGATCGCTACGGGATCCCGATCATTGAGGACAACTGCTACGCCGACGTGCACTACGAGGGAGAAATTCAACCGGCCATCTATGCGCTGGACGATCGACCCGAGCACATCTACCTGTGTTCCCTGTCAAAAATCCTGGCCCCCGGTTTCCGGCTGGGCTACATCCTGGCCAGGCCACCAATGCTCAACACCATCCTGGCCCGCCGCCATGATGCCGGGCCCAACTACCTGGCCAGCGCCATCGCCGCGGAGTTCTACAAAGAAGGCATTGCCGAACATGCCGAGACCACAAACCCACCGCTGAAGCGCAAACGTGATTTGACCTGCGAGGGCCTTAAAGCCCATGCCGCCGATCTGTGTGCCTGGTCCACACCACCAGGTGGGCTGTTTGTGTGGGTTCGTTTACCCGACGATGTGGATCGCAACAAGCTTTATGCCAATGCTCAGGCAAAAGGGGTGAACTATCTTCGGGGCAGCAGTTTCCACTACAAGGGAGTCGACGCGCCTTATCTGCGCCTGGCGTTTGGCCACCTGACAGAAACTCAGATCATTGAGGGGATACCGGTTCTGGTGAAGGCAATACGCGAGTGTCGTACATCGAATGAGGCAGTGACCTACACAAGCCTGTTTGAAGACTGAGGGACCCGGCTTAAGCGGGCCGCTAACCGCGCTCCAGATAAGCTTTCAAGCGTTCCAGTTGACCTGTCTGCACAGCATCGATTGGACCAGCCCAGTCGGTGAGACCTTCCGGTGTGTAGCCACCGACGATGTAGCGGTATTTCACAATCGTCCCGGCACCATCAGCCTGCAGAACAAACTCCATGGACCCGCTGACAGCCAGCGCCTGAAGTGGTCCGAGCCCACCTGTTAGACGTAACAGTTTGCCGGGCGCAGCGTAGACCACGCGCATGTGTTCAACCCGACCACCCTCGGGCAACGCTTCACAAAAACAGCCTTGCGCATCGATCGACAGGTTTCGGGCGTCCCCGGTGTACGTATGGGCGCTGTCCCACCACTCGCTTATGTGGTCGACCAACGCCTGATACACGACTAGCGGCGCAACGGAAACGGTGAGGCTGTGCTCCGAAACGAAACCGGTTTCACTGACCGCGGTAACGGCACTATGGCCAGGCTGTGCAAACGTGCACAGCACGGCCATCGCAATCTTAAGGATGGGGCTTGAGGTCAGACGACTGGTTTGCGAACTGGGCATCTGACCGGTTTGAATCAGGCGAGGGCTATGCATTGGGCCGTTTGCCACGCACCAGATCGCGGATCCGGTCCATGAAGGTGTCGTACTTCAGATCCGAAAATTCTCCGGCGTCAAAGAACATGCCTTCGCATTTAGGACAGGTCTCATACCATATGTGGGTCTGGCGGGAATCAGACGTCTTCTGCATATCAACGGCACATTCCGGGCATTTGATCTGGTCGATTTTGTTGAGTTTTTCACCAACCGATGGGTTGCCGGAATCAAGAATCGCCTCCGACATCCACTCCTTTTTCATTTCAAGCAGTACCGCGGGTTTGCACCACAGACCCGCACACTCCGAGCATCGATGGACTGTGATCTTGCGACCATAGGTCTTCGATTCGAGGGTACCGGGGCATTTGGGACATTCCATAGTGTTCTCCTGACAGCCTTATTCTAGTAAGAAGGGAGACCCCCCGGCTCTGCCGGGGAGGCAGTAGAAGTTTGACAATTCCGGGAGTCTC
>JAQBYL010000196.1 GCA_027622495.1 Pseudomonadota bacterium | reverse complement strand
TTATTCGAGTTCCGGTATCGGTGGCCCTATGACCTGCACCTCGACGATATTGGATCTGACCTCACCGATCTGCACCATGACCTGGTATTTCGCGGCTTCAGCCGGAATAGCGACATACTTCGGCAGATTGGGGTTGAAGTAGGCGGAGATCGACTGACCGGCAACTTCGTGCGGTTCAAGCGGCGGCTCATCATCAGGCTCTTCGATCCCCGGATCGTTTTCAAACACAAGGCCGCTGAATACCTCTTGCGTTTCCATGTTCTTGGCGTGAATCCAGATAGTCGAGTTGGTGATCAGCATGCCAAGATCAAGCTGATAGAAGCCACAGACCGGCAGTGCGACGAACGATCCGTCCTGCGCGGGTTCAGCTGGGTCAATCTGTACCTGCGTGGGCACATTGATCCGTATCCCCTGGAAATCCTCTTCCGGATTGACTGGCGGGGAGCAGGCATTTTCAACATCCGAGTTGAGCACCACCTGCTTGAAGTCATCATCAGTCGGCACGGTGTTCCCCCTCATCACATTGTCTTGTGTGCAGGACGCAAGCAGCAGCACAACGGCTGCATATGCCAGCGTCCGGCACGCCGTCAAACTGTCGGCCAGCCATTGTCGACCACCTGTTTTTTCGCCGACACTGCGCAGTGTTCGCAAAACGCCGACGCCCCATTTGTAGACCCGTACATCACGCAGTCCGACGCCGACGAATCCGCGCTTGAATCATAGCGTGCCTGACCAGCGGGTATGCCATGGTGGCAGTGTGTGCCCACATGGCCCTTGCTGGAATCGTAAAATGTCGGGGGTTTGTCTGGCAGCGACCCGCTGCCGCCTGGAACCATCCCGATTTTATGGCCCATCTCGTGCACGATGACCTCATTCTGGCTGGCTCCGTTTTTGGTGCGCCACCAGGCCCGGGTGCAGATGCAGATCAGACTGTTTCCGCCGAAGGACAGACCCGCGCGCATGCGATCCACCCACGTCACCGTAAGCACGATCTTGCCCTCGCTGCGTGCGCTCATGCGTGAAACATCGATTCGCACCCTATCGCACTTGTCAGGCGTACCCGCATTCCGCGGGACCGCCACGCACAGGGCCTCGGGGATGCGATCCTTCCAGCCGAAGAAGCCACGCAAACCATTTTTCTGTTGAAAATACGCTCCTTCGAACCAGCCTTCGCCGGTCACGATGTTCTTCCAGAGGTACTTTCGACTGACGGCGGGGTTGGTTTTACCTGGTCCGGCAATGGTGATGTCGACAGCCGCCTTCCCCGGACCAGGAGTCACACCGGCTTTGATCAGCTGACGCCCTTCAGTTTTCACGGCCAGATGACCCGTATAGCCAATGACCAGTGTGTGCGGTTCTTTCTTCTTGCCGTCTGACGCCGCATAGGCCGCGCGCACATTACGCTCGAACGCATCAGTATCGTGGGCACCGATGTTCTCCATGGCGATCATGTCTTTGCGTGGTAGCGCAATCAGTTCATAACCATGCTTTTTATATTCGGCGATGACGGTATTGATATCGGCAGCTGTATTGGCGCCAACATCGCCCGCCATTTTGAGCTCCTGTATATAGGTACGCCGCATGTTGGTCAGTATGGGGGTGTTGTCACTGTTCCCTTTCGTATCGGTGCCTTGAACATAGAACATGTTCATCCCGGCACCACCAAGGGTCATGTCGTTCACAACCAGCGTGCCATCCGCATCGGTCTGGTAGGTTTTCTCATCTGTGGTGTGGGCGAAACGACCATTCCGGGTTTTTTCAGCATCTGTATAGTCGGTATTGCCACCATCCCCGACCAGTTTCAACTTAACCTCACTCGACCCCGGCATGTCGAACTCGACATAGATGCGGGGCTTGTGCCCCAGACGATCGACATTCTTGATGTGACTGCCATCCGTCCACTTGTTCTGCTTGTCGAGATTTAGGTACTGGTCGGCATCTGCGGCCAAAAACTTGTCTTTCGCGCCGTCGAGCAGTTCGACTCTGACCAGTTTGGCGGTTCTCAACCTGAAGCGATGCTTGCTGCCGGTGGCGCCTTTCTCTACTTTCGGATCGGCCACTTTCCTCTACTGCCATCGGGATGATCCGGCATTCTACCGCACCCTGGAGTAACTGGTCTCGGCGTTCTAAAACTGCGGGGTTTCTAACCTCAGATCAGGTCGCGACTGGTGAGCACCTGAACGATCCCGGTATCACCGATACTTCTCAGACGGTCAGTGTGTATATGGATGAAGCGCTTTTCGCGGTGGTGTCTGCGACCTTCCCACGCATCTGGATCATCCTGCCACGCATAGAGCACCCGCTCGGCCTCTTCATAACTGGGCGCCTCTACTTCATAGACCGACAGGTAGTTCGAACCGGCTTTCCATCAAGATGAGGTCCCTTAAGTACCTCGGCATAAATCAGTCCTCGTCGTTAAAATGGATCCCGCTCAATTAGGCTGCCCGCCCGCTACATCAATAAACTGACCAGTGATCCATCGTGCAGCCGGTGAAGCAAAAAACACCGCAGCAGCGGCACAATCTTCTGGCGTGCCTGTTCGACCCAGCGGTATCTGCTTCGCAAATGTTTCATGCGCCTGCTCAGCGGATACTTTCAGCGTCTCGACCAGCATGTCGGTGACTATGAGACCGGGTGCCAGACAGTTAACCGTTATCTGGCGCGGCGCCAGTTCTACAGCCAACGTACGAGTCATGCTGATCATTCCCATGTTCGCTGCAGAATAGACCCCAAAGCCTGGTGATGGCTTGTGGGCGGCAATCGAAATGATGTTGATAATACTGCCCCCATCATTCATGCGTTTTGCTGCCTGTTGCGAACCCCAGAACTTGGTTTTCATGTTGAGGTGCAACTGTTCATCAAATTTTTCCAGCGATATGTCAGGAAGCGCGTACATCTGCCGGTCCAGATTGCCGCCAGCATTGTTGACCATGATGTCGAGCCCGCCGAACTCATCCTTTTGGTCATCTGGGGTTATCCCATCTCGTCAATGCGGTTGTCGAAAATACGCGAAGTCTTCAATCGTCGAGATCGCAGAAGAGCAGCCTACGTATAATGCAACCACCCGACTGACTACTTTTGATATCGCACAAGCAGGAATATGCCATGACTGACAAGTTACCAAATCACCAACTCAGCGAAATGAAATGCCCTGTCTCACTTGATGACGTTGACCTGTTCTCGCCGGGCGCGCAGGAACACTGGTATGAGGCGTACGACATATTGCATCGCGATGCACCCGTTCATCGAATCCCAGGCGAGGGAACAACACCCGAGCATGACGGGTTTATTCTGTCTAAGCACGAAGACATATCCAGGGTGGTCAAAGATCCAGTGAGATTTCCACCAGGACAGTTTCTTGTGTTGCAGGCAATGTCGGAAGTGCCCGAAGAGGATCTGCCCAAGATGAACGCCATGATGGTGTCGATGCTTACGCTGCGGCCCAACATGGAACTCTGGAGAACCCACAAACAGGAACTCACAGATCCCTGGGTCGGACCCGGTGCAAAACGGCATGAAGACATGATCACCCGTACGGTAGATCAGGTTATCGATAAATGGATCGACAAGGATGAAGTCGAGTTTGTGTCCGAATTTGCCCGACCAGTCCCACAGAACGTGTTAGCCAACGTGCTTGGGTTCCCTCTGGAAGATGTGCCTCGCCTGGCTGAATGGGGTACGGCACAGGTATCAGCATTTGTTTATGGCAAGGGCCACAGGAACATATTGACCAAAGAACAAACCAGGGAACAATTCAAGCTGCTGGATGGTTTCAAGGAATACGTGCAGGAGCAGGTGGAGGACAAACGCAAAAATCCAAAAGACGACATGATCACGTTTTTGACGGAGGTAACTTACGAAGCTCTGGGACGTAAACTGACCGATCTGGAAATTAACGGTATTGTTTACGCAATGGTGATCGGTGGTCTCGAGACCACGCAATATGCCCTGGAAGAGCAGGCGCAACTCCTGTGCGAACACGAGGGACTTTTTACAAAGCTCAAGAATGATCGCTCTCTGGTCCGCCAGTTTACCGAAGAAGCGATGCGCCTGCGTTCACCCACCCAGGGTCTGTCTACGCGCTTAACCAGTCGAGAGGAAATTTTTCAGGGCGTTAAAGTCCCCAAAGGTTCTTTGCTGCATCTTCGTTGGGGTGCGGCGAACGTCGACCCTGACGAGTTCGAGTGCCCCATGGAACTTCGTCTGAACCGCAGAGCTGTCACCCGCCATCTCACCTTTTCCGCCGGTCCGAGGGTATGCCCGGGTGCCGGTATCTCAAGGCTCGAGCAGGTGACTGCCTGGAACAGACTGCTGGACAGATTCGACGGTGTTGCGTACGCGCCTGGAAACACATTTCTGCATCAACCCGGAATCATGCTGGGCACCCTGGAACTGAAACTCAACTTCACCAAAGCCTGACCCTATGTCTCAAATCAACCTTCTGATTGTCAGTAAAGGCCATCAGTACGACCACACTGCGTTCCAAAACTGGGAAGGCAGAGATACGATCCGCACCAACTCGGCATGGCGGCCCTACCGGTTATGGTCCGCCAGACACCGCAAGACACTGACCAGTCACCCATTGCGTTGCGCGTGAAGTGAAATAGAGAACCGCAGCACCTAAGTCTTCTGGTGTACCAAGGCGACCTGCAGGCAGGCGCAACATTTTTTCGAGCCGTGGCAGATCGTCATCGGTGAGTTTCATGGCTTTCATCATTATTTCGGTCGGAACGGCTCCCGGCATAATGCAATTTACCCTTATCCTCGGTCCCAACTCCGTTGCGAATGTTTTGGTTAACATGTTAACGCCCGCTTTTGCCGCGCTGTAGTGACCACTTCCGGGCACCACCATTTCTGCAGCGATAGAGGAGATGTTGACGATGCGCCCGTTGTCGCGCATCAGGCGCGCAGCGGTGCACGTACATTCCCAGATCGCGGTGAGATTGAGTGCGATTGTGTTGTTCCATTCTTCAAGGGGTAGTTCTGTCAGAGGCACTTGTATTGGGGAGCCTCCTGCATTGTTGATCCAGATATCCAGCTTGCCCCATTCTTTTATCGCAGCCTGCCCGAGTGCTTCGATCGCTTGCGGGTCGGTGACATCGGTTGCGACAGCAATGGCTTCACCACCTGATTTCCGGATGTCCGACGCTACACGTTCGATCTCGTTACCACGCCTGGCAGCACAGACTACTTTCGCACCCGCACCCGCCAGGACCTTGGCGATCCCTTCACCGATGCCTCTGCCGGCACCGGTCACGATGGCGACATCCCCTTCCAATCCGAACAGACGATTTATAGTGTCCACCCATGTTTCCCTTTTATTTAATCGTATTCGCCGAAAGATCCAGTTTCTGTAAGCCCTTCAGAATTAAAAAACCTCCACCCGCTGATCACCATCGATGACCGCTACGTCGGCAAAACTCGCCGCAGCGCGTTGCGCTCCGAACAGACTGTTGGCGATAAACCAGATACCCACGATGCGCGAGGGGCGCTCACCGGCAATCGATGCCTGGTAGTCGGCGACTATGTTGCGCTTGTGAGTGAACCACTGCCCGAGACCCTTTTTACCCGACTGCAGAACGAAGTGTGTTTCCCGGCTGTCCCACCAGGGTAGCGGGCAGCCGAAGTGTGTTTCTGCAGCCAGACGCTCCGACCACATCCAGGTCAGGTCCTGGCCGTTATCGAACTCGACTGCGATGCTCAGGTAATCGTGGAAACCGGCTTCGGTTTCTGGCCCCAGAGCAGGCAACGCGGTGTAACGCCAGTCAAAAGAGATCTCTGTGGTCTGCGAAAGCGACAGGTCCAACGGGATTCTGACGATACCAAAGTCATCATCGGTGTCGGCCGAAATACCGGGTCGGCCATCGCCTGCGCCCGCGGCCCAGACGTTGGAGCGCCCCAGATACGACAGATATTCGAATCCATCGGGAAGCTTTTTTTGCGCAGCAATAATTTCCAGGGCCTCGACTACCCACGCATCACCCTGCGCTGCCAAGGTAGAAAGGGCGGCCTTGGCTGAGCCGTTGAAACGCATTACCTCGACGCTGAAATTGACCGGTACCCGTGGTGCATCGCTGAATCCTGCCGGGTAGGTGCCTCGAGCGTCTGGCCAGTAAAGCCCACTGGGTCGTAACGTCAGATACAGATCGCCATCGGTTAATGCGGCAAAGGTTTCGGTATTGGCAGCAAAGTTGGTTGCCGGGCCATCCTCGCCGATCCGGTACCACAATGCGTGGCGGGGTTCGAAGACAGCGCCATCGACCTCGATGCTGCCGCTGGCGATCAGGGTCAACTCGTCACCGGCCGACACACTGATGCCTGCCGCCAGCCACCCGGCCATGGCATTGTCCAGAGTTACATGCGCACGTGCTCCAACCAGCTCGATGACCGGGTCGAAGCGCACGAAATATCTGGCGGGAAATCCAGTCAGCAGACGAAACACAAACCCCGTCGCATGCTCAGTATTCAACCGCTCATGCTCTTCGGTCGTAACGGGGACCGCCAGGTAGTCGCCGCGCTCACCGTCCAAGGTGACTTTTACCGCAGGGTTCTGCAACACCCGCCTGTACCAGGCCCGCGGCCAGTGATTCACCGCAACGTAAACCTTGCCATTGCTGTCGAGGCGCGAGAGTACTCGATCGTGTTCGGCTCCATCTTCGTCCGTAGTGGTGATCACGAGTGTGGTCTCACCGGCAGGTTGGTAGTAGCCGAGTAAAGACTCAAAGACGATGACTATGCCTACATAAACGACCGCGAGGATAGCGAAAATCTTCACCGGTTTCATAATGTTCCCCTTGAGAAATTTGAAGCGTTGAAAGCGTCGCGGAATGACCGCATCAAACTGGAGTCGGGTTTGTTTGAGGACCACGCAACCAGCAGAATGCACCCGCGCCGATCAGCGCCGGTGGGCCAAGGCTGAGCAGCGCGTAGGGATCTCGATAAAATATGGCCACTACTACTACCAGCACAACCGCGTAGCCGATCAGCCAGGCAGACTGCGTCCGGTTCAGCAGCTTAAGGATCAGGTAACCAACACCGCCGAATATCGTCCCGATCAGGTAACACAGAATCGTGAGCGCCAGAATTGCGATAAGAAATCCGCTGAAAGCCAGGTTCAGGTTGAAAAGAAACGGCAGCACACCGAGCACGCTGAAGGCGGGCGCCAGCAAAAAGGCTTTGCGCATGCGTTTGCGATCATATACAGCAGCTGACATTTAAGGTCCCTTCGGCGTGAGGTGGCTAATCATACCCTGTGAACCGCACCGCAGGAAAAGCCGGGAATGGATCGAATTTACTGGTCTTGCGTAATTGGCAGTGCACGCGGTGGCACGTTAACATGGCAAGCCTTACGGATACCCTTCGGTGAGTGTTATGCCAATGTACCGGGCGCTGATTGTTCTACTTGTGACCACCGCGTTGCCTGTTAGTGGGGTCACCGATATAAAGCGTACGTCTTTGGGCAAGCCGGATCTCTCCGGGGTGTATGACACAAGTACACTGACCCCGACTGAGCGACCCGAGTGGCTCGGCGAGGGTGAAAACCTCTATCC
>JAQBYL010000195.1 GCA_027622495.1 Pseudomonadota bacterium | reverse complement strand
CTTAATTCCGAGGCAACACCGCGTGTCAGGGTCAATGACACTTATGCCGGGTTTATCAAACGCGCCGACAACACCGCAGACAATGTGTACCTGAAGGACAGCCTTGCGGAAGCACGCTGGTTCATCAAGAGCATCCAGAGCCGCCAGGAAACCCTGTTGAAGGTGGCAACCAAGATCGTTGAACATCAGCGGGGCTTTCTGGAATATGGGGCAGAGGCAATGAAACCGCTGGTTCTGCACGATATTGCCGAAGCGGTAGAGATGCACGAATCAACCATTTCCCGCGTCACCAGCCGGAAATATATGCACACGCCGCGCGGCATATTCGAGCTCAAATATTTCTTTTCGAGCCACGTTGCGACCCACAGCGGTGGTGAGGTTTCGAGCACCGCAATCCGCGCCCTCATAAAAAAACTGACTACCGACGAGAATCCCAGAAAACCGTTGAGTGATAACAAAATCACGGCAATACTGGCAGGACAGAATATCAAGGTGGCGAGACGCACGATCGCCAAGTATCGGGAATCGTTGATGATTCCCCCATCCAACGAGCGGAAGCGACTCGTCTGAAACGCACTTGTTCGCCGAGTTTGCTAAAGCCAACCGCGATCCACAAAGTAAGGAGGCCGTATGCAGTTGAGTATTTCCGGACATCATCTGGACATCACCGAACCGCTTCGCAACTACGTCACCGAAAAGGTGACAAAACTCGAACGTCACTTCGACAATATTACCAACGTTCATGTGGTACTTAGTGTTGCCAAACAGGTGCAGAGGGCAGAAGCCACCATGCATATCAGCGGTGCTGAACTATTCGCCGATGCCGACTCCGAAGATCTCTATGCAGCGATTGATATGTTGACCGACAAGCTGGATCGACAACTTCTTAAACACAAAGAAAAAATGATCACCAGAACCCATCGTGGCGCCAGCGCAAAGGATTGATCAATCAAATCAGATGTTCGATCTAGCCAGTATTTTGCATGTCCAATGCACACGCACCAATATAGAAGCGCAAAGTCGCAAGGGTGCGTTGCAGACCGCCGCAGACCTGATCTGCGAAAACCACCAGGAAATAGATGCACGTCTGCTTCTCGAAGCATTGCTTGAGAGGGAGCGTCTGGGCAGTACCGGGATCGGTGAAGGGGTTGCGATTCCGCACTGTCGAATGGAGTGCAGCGGCATCATTGCGGCCCTGTTCGTTCTTGCCTCACCCATCGATTACGATTCGATTGACGGAGAGCCGGTAGACATCCTGTTCACACTGCTCGTGCCACCAGAGGAGACGAGTGCGCATCTCGATGTGCTCGCAGGTGTATCCAGAGTGTTTGACCAGGCCGACATGCGGACCGCCCTGCGGGAGGCGACCAGTGACGCTGCCGTGCATCAGATCATGGTCAATGCGTTCAATCAGCCATGAAACTGATCATCATCAGTGGCCGATCCGGGTCTGGTAAAAGTACCGCCCTCAAAGCGCTGGAAGACGCCGGCTACAACTGTATTGATAACTTTCCGGTCAACCTGCTGGGCGCGCTGGTGGCCGAAGTCGCAACTTACGAGGATGCGCCCGCTGCCCGGATGGCCGTATGCATTGACGCCCGCAACCGCCACCTGGAACGGTTTCCGGAACTTCTCAAGCACCTGGATCGTGAACACGTTGACTGCCAGGTTGTCTACCTGGATGCGCAAAGCCCCACCCTGGTAAAACGGTTCAGTGAAACCCGCCGCCGCCATCCATTGACCAATCAGCAGACCGACCTGCAGGAAGCCATCGACACCGAAGTGCAGATGCTGGCATCCATAGCAGACCTCTCCGACCTGACCATCGACACCACGCTGATGAGCGGGCAGAACCTGGTAGAGGTGATCAAGAGCCGGGTGATCGAGAACACAAATTCCGGTCTTAATCTTCTGTTCAAGTCCTTTGGCTTTAAATACGGTGTGCCGATGGACGCCGATGTGGTTTTCGATCTGCGTTGCCTGCCTAACCCGTTCTGGGTCGAAGACCTGCGCGGTCTGACCGGCCTCGAGCGCGAGGTGGAAGCTTATCTCGATGGTGAAGATCTGGTTTCTGTGATGTTTGATGACATATGCGCATATCTGGAGCGGTGGTTGCCACATTTTGAAGCCAATAATCGCGTCTACATGACCGTTGCCATCGGCTGCACAGGCGGGCAGCATCGCTCCGTTTACATGGCGGAGCGTCTGGCAGGTCACTTCGAGGATCTCAAAGCAAACATCCAGGTGCGTCATCGGGAACTGAATCAGATACGCTGACAGATGAAACAAGCTGAACTGCTCATCGTTAACAAACTCGGGTTGCACGCGCGATCTTCGGCCAAACTGGTCAGCCTGGCTAAGTCATTCGCAAGTGACATAAAGCTGACCCGTGACGGCAACGAGGTAGACGGCAAACGCATCATGAACGTGCTGATGCTGGCCGCGCCCGCAGGGACCAGCCTCACGCTGACGGTGAGTGGCGCAGACGAAGATGCCGCTTTCGACGCACTGAAAAATCTGATCGAAGACGGGTTTGGAGAGGAAATCTAACTACCCGCTAATCCAACTAACCAATCAAAGGCATGGAGCCGCCTAAAAAAATGGAGTTTCAGGAACAGCTCAGCCAACTCATTCGCGCATACGATGCGGGGCAAGCTGAAGAATCAAAATACCTGCTTGAGAGCCTCAAGCCGGTTGAGATCGCCAATCTCCTGGAATCCACACCACCCAAGCTGCGCGAAATTCTGTGGGACCTGTGTGACGACGAAACCAGGATCCAGATTCTTGAGCATCTGGGTGAAGAGGTCCGCGACGAGTTCCTCGAGACCATGGACACCGCGCAACTGCTCGCAGCAGCAGAGGCGATGGACACCGACGACTTCGCAGACCTGCTGCAGTCCCTGCCGGAAGCAATATCTGATCAGGTTCTGTCACACATGGACCGGCACGATCGCGCCAGGTTCGAAGCCGTTCTGTCCTACCCGGAAGACAGCGCCGGCGGTTTGATGAATGTCGATACCGTAACGGTACGACCGCGCCATACCCTTGAAATCGTGCTGCGCTACCTGCGTCTTCGTAAAGATTTACCCGACACCACCGACGCCCTGATCGTGGTCAACAGCCGCGACGAGTATCTTGGCATGCTGCCGATCACCAAGATTCTGACTACCGATCCGAGCGTGATCGTCAGGGAGGTCATGGACGGCACGGTCGAGCCAATCCTTGACAATGCATCGGACACAGAAGTTGCCCGTCTGTTTTCGGAATTGGATCTGGTGTCAGCACCGGTGGTGAACGCCGAGGGCAAACTGGTCGGGCGGATAACCATCGACGACGTCGTGGACGTGATCATCGAAGACGCAAGCGAAGCGGTTCTCGCCCGCGCCGGCCTGGACATCGAAGAAGACATTTTCGCGCCGGTGCAGAAAGCCTTCGGTCGCCGGGCAGTATGGCTCGGCATCAATCTGATTACCGCGGTGCTCGCAGCAGCGGTGATCAATGTGTTCGAAGAGACTATTGTTAAAGTGGTTGCGCTGGCGGTGCTCATGCCGATTGTTACCAGCATGGGTGGCATTGCCGGTACACAGACCCTGACCCTGGTTATCCGCGGTATCTCTCTTGGCCAGGTGGGTCGGGCAAACCTGAAGTGGTTAATTCGCCGTGAATTTCTGGTCGCTGCATTGAACGGTATGTTCTGGGCGTTGCTGATCGCCTTAAGTGCTGCCGCCCTCTTTCAGGACACTATACTGGCTGCTGTACTCGCCATCGCGATGGTGTTGAACATTGTTATCGCGGCCATTGCGGGTTGCCTGCTGCCGAGTCTGCTAACCACCATGCGCATCGATCCGGCCATCGCTGGTGGGGTCATATTGACTACAGTGACCGACGTGTGCGGTTTTTTTATCTTCCTTGGTCTGGCTACCTAGGCTTACGCTTAGCAGGTCGCGCATACCCTCGTAAACAAACTCCATCAACTCCCCGCCAGCGTCATGCTACCGATCAGAATGCTCGGCGCACGGATGTTTGAACGCAGATCAGGATCGTCGCCTATGCAGACGATGTCGCGGTAAATGTCTTTCAGGTTTCCGGCGATGGTAATCTCATCCACCGGAAAGCTCAGCTCACCACTTTCGATCCAGAAGCCGGATGCACCGCGAGAATAATCACCGGTCACACCGTTGACACCCTGCCCCATCAACTCGGTGACATAAAGACCCGTGCCCGCGAGACCGAGAAGGTCCTGAGTTTTGCACACCTTGCCGCTCACGATCAGATTGTGAACTCCCCCCGCATTCCCGGTAGATGACATCCCGAGTTTGCGTGCGGAGTAGGTAGACAGGAGGTAGTTTTTAACAATGCCCTGCTCGATAAAAGCCTTGTCTGTCGTCGCAACACCATCTCCATCGAACGAAGCGCTGCCGATCGCCTGCACCAGGTGCGGTTGTTCGCTCAGACTCAAATGACTGCTTGCAACATTTGAACCAAGTGAGTCCAGCAGGAACGACGCCTTGCGATACAACGCACCCCCACTGATCGCACCCAGCAGATGACCAATCAGACCAGTAGCCATCTGCGGAGAAAACACCACCGGAAAACGTCCGGTCGGTACTTTGCGTGGTGACAGTCGCGCAATGGTTCTGCGTGCCGCTTCCAAACCGACTTCTTCGGCCGCCTGCAATCGACCCGGCAGCCGATCAACCGTGTACCAGTAATCACGCTGCATGCCTTTTGCGTCTTCGGCAATCAACAGGCAGCTCAACCCATGACGGGTGCTGATATAACTGCCGACGAAGCCATGACTGTTGCCGTATACCCTGCAGGCTGCCTGCGTGCTGGTCTGAGCACCTTCGGTGTTGCTTATCCGCTTATCGAAACCAAGCCCGGCCGCTTCGCAGCGTTTTGCCAACTCGGCTGCGTCATCGGGCGTGATCGGCCACGGGTGATACAGGTCGAGATCCGGCATCGATTGAGGCATGCGGTCGGCATCGGCGAGACCATTACATTTATCCGGTTCGGTATAGCGCGCAATATTCGCAGCGCGTGCAACGGTTTCTTTTATCGAGGCATCATTGCTGTCTGACGTGCTGGCAACACCCTTTCGATCGCCTATATACAAGGTGATGCCAAAACCCCGATCCTGATTGAACTCAATGTTCTCAACCTCGCCTTTGCGAACCGAAACAGACAGCCCATGATCCTGACTTACCGACACTTCGGCTGAGCTTGCACCCACGGTTTTTGCCTCGTCGAGGATTCTCGCAACCAGCTGCTTAAGCGCGCCTTCGCTTTCTCTCAGATCAATTCCCACGGCTGGGTTTCCGTCTTTAGTTACCATTACCTTGTTAATCCCGGTTCAGCTTTGATGCTAGGCTTAGCGAATGGAAGAGCCACTCAGTAAATCCGAGCAAAAACGAAAGGCCACAGCGCTTCGCGATCTCGGCAAATCTCTGACGACGCTGAGTGAAAACGAGCTCAGGAATTTCAATCTGTCAGACAAAATTTCAGCCGCGCTGAAAGAATACCATCGAATCAATTCCAACGAAGCCCGACGCCGGCATCTTTCCTTCATCGGCCGCCTTCTGCGCGAAACCCAGACCGATCAGATCGAAGCGCTCCTCAATGATATGAATTCCACCTCGGCAGAAGACCGCTATGCTTTTCATCAGCTCGAGATATGGCGCGACCAGTTGATCGAGGATCCTGAAAGCCTCACCCGCTATCTGGATGAACATCCTGGAACCGACAGCCAGGTTCTGCGGCAACTGGTCACCAAAGCCCGCCGTGAGGCGCAATACGACGCCAAGACCGCATCACGGGCGCTGTTCCGATATCTACGGGATCAGGCCTGATCTAGTGTCCTGTCTGGGTTCCACCCAGGGTGATTTCATCGACTTTTAATGTCGGTTGACCCACACCAACCGGCACCGACTGACCGTCCTTACCGCAAACACCGATCCCATCATCCAGCGCCAGGTCGTTGCCCACCATGGAGATCTTCTTCATCACCTCCGGACCCGTTCCGATCAGCGTGGCACCCTTGATCGGTGCTGTGACACGGCCATTTTCGATCAGATAGGCTTCGGTTGCAGAAAACACAAACTTGCCTGAGGTGGTATCAACCTGCCCACCGCCGAAGTTCACTGCGTACACCCCTTTCTTAACACTGCTGATGATCTCACCTGGATCATGCTGACCCGCGCGCATGAAGGTGTTCGTCATCCGCGGCATCGGCAGGCAGGCGTAGGATTGTCGGCGCGCATTACCAGTGGATCGCGTGTTCATGAGCCGTGCGTTCAGTTTGTCTTGCAGATAACCGGTGAGGATGCCATTTTCGATCAGGACCGTTTCGCTGGTCGCAGTACCTTCATCATCAACGTTCAGCGATCCCCGCCGACCTGTGAGTGTTCCGTCGTCAACCACTGTGCATAGCGGTGACGCAATCTGCTGGCCGATCAGACCGGAAAAAGACGAGGTGCCTTTCCGGTTGTTGTCGCCTTCAAGCCCGTGGCCAACTGCTTCGTGCAGGAGCACACCAGGCCAGCCGGATCCTAAGACAACGGTCATTGGTCCGGCTGGAGCATCGATCGCATCCAGGTTGACCAGCGCGGTGCGCACCGCTTCACGGGCAATCCCTGAAGCCCATTCAATATTGAAACCAGACAGATCCCGCCTTCCACCTGCCCCGGAGGAACCTCGTTCACGGCGTCCATCTTTTTCTACGATCACCGACACATCCAGCCGCACAAGCGGTCTGATGTCGCTACTGAATGTTCCGTCGGATGCCATGACCATGATCACCTCATGGCTTGCAGACATGCGCACATTGACTTCCTTCACCGCAGGATTTTCGGCTCGGGCCACGCTGTCGATATCGCGCAGAAGCGCAACCTTGGTCTGGTCAGATATGCTCGATATCGGGTCTGCGGGTGCATAACGCTGAATTGCTTCGTTGCGCTTAAACGCCTGCACAGTGTGGTTGCCACCCTGACGGGCAATTGATCGTGCAGCGGTTGCCGCACTGGTGATCGCTGCAAGGGTAATGTCGTCAGCATAGGCAAAACCGGTTTTTTCACCGCTTACCGCACGCACCCCGACACCTCGATCGACGCTGAACGACCCATCTTTGACAATGCCATCTTCGAGTGCCCAGGATTCCGCCCGGCTGTGTTGAAAATAGAGTACACCCAGATCAAGGGTCCGATCACACAACGTTCCAAGCAGGCTTTCTACCTGCGCGCTTGTTAGACCCGTGGGTTTGAGCAGTTGCGTCTCGGCCACGTCTAGATTGTTACTCACCGTCTGAAGACTCCTCAATCGTTGACTCTACGGGTAGTACGAGTTCCTCTGGCAGAGATTCCGTACTGATCTCCATAGTATTGTCGAAAATACTAACCAGTTTCAGTTCGGGCTCATTCAACGAACCCTTTATCGTGTAGCGCGCACTGCTGAACTGTTCAAGTTGGCCGCGCAACACCCGCTCTCCGACCAGGACGCCGACACCGATCAACGGATTGGCAGCGAAAGCAGCCCATGCAGCATACCAGGGCAGGCCCCGCGACACCGGCAGGGTAATGATCATCTCATTGTTGAG
>JAQBYL010000194.1 GCA_027622495.1 Pseudomonadota bacterium | reverse complement strand
ACATTGCGAGAGTGCATTTTTCGGGGCCATCGGGGTTGGACCGCTGGCGGCAGACCATGGCGGTTTTGCTTCGGCGATTGCCTTTGATGCCCGGCGGCTTTACCTGGTTGCAGCCGGTCTCAGTGATGTTCAGGCTGCGATCCTTGAACCGGTAACCGTTGCTGTGCACGCCGTTCGACGCACCCCCTTGCGTCTGGGTGACAGTGTAGTGGTCATTGGTGCCGGGCCAATCGGGCTTCTAGTCATGCAGGCAGCCCGCGCAGCGGGTGCCTGCCACGTGAGTGTGATCGAACCCGCCCCTGCACGCCGTCAGATGGCCGCGGACCTGGGTGCTGATCTGCTTATCGATCCAACGGTTGAAGACGCAGGCCAACTGATCAATGCAAGCCTGAACCAGCAAGGTGCAGACGTGGTATTCGAATGTGCCGGTATACCTGCGACCATTCAGCAGGCGGTAAATCTGGTGCGTCGCGGCGGAGCTGTATCGTTAGTCGGTGTGCCTGACCGGGCGGCCGAAATCGAAGCTGCCGGATGGCTGGTCAAAGAAGTCAACCTCAGTGCATCGATCGCCTACCTGCACGAAGAGTTTCAGATTTCGCAGGATCTGGTGTGCGATGGCCGTATCGACTGCCAGACCCTGCACACTGCCACCGTGGGTCTTGCGGGTCTGAGTGCCGCGTTCGATCGTCTGGCAAGCGAGCCGCAGCAGGTAAAGATCCTGGTTGACCCGAGTCTCGCGTAGATAATCCAAAATTTAAAATCGGGCATCAGCTTTGCGTGCTCGCAGAACAGGCGTTACACATGACCGACCAGCCACCCCTCAAGCTGTACACCGTTCAGGGAATCATCATTGGAACGGTAATCGGTTCCCTCGCTGCCGGCATATTCATGATCGCCATGAACTACGTTGCACTCGGTTCAGTATCTCTGGCTAAAAAAACTGCGGCCGTTGGCATCAGTCTGTTCCTGATCCTGATTGGCGCAACTCTGCTGTTTCCTACCCAGAACGTCGGCGTAACCATTGCCGCCACCATCCTTCAGGCACTGGTGGCATATGCAGCTGCCGAAACCCTCTTAGGTGATTCACTGCGCTATCACGCAGGCAAGAACCCGACTTGTCTGTACTCACCACTTCGCGCGGCGGCAGTGGGTCTGATCACTGCTCTAGTGGTTTTTTCACTGCTGGTTCTGGCCACCATGGTGGCAAACGCAATGGGTCTGATCGATATACAGGAACGTTCTGTTGGTGCCTGAAGGTTCAGGGGCGACGCATCATTTCCTGAAGCGCTCGATTGCTTTCCTGCTCGGTACGCACAGCTGCTTTTAAGCGCTGAATCTCATCTCGAAGTTCGCGCATTCGTTCCAGGTAGTTCTGCTGCTGTTTTTCCATCTCGCTGCGGAATTTCTTTTTGGCCAGCGCAAATTGTTTTTTATGCTGCATGACAAGGTTCTGAACACTGACACGGCCTTCTTCACCAAGCGCACTCGTCAGCTGCTGCTGCATGAACTCGGTTCGTTCGGCACAGTCAAGATCGTCAAACTCGCGGATTGCGCACGGGATGTCTGCGGCAGGTTTCAAACCAATGCGATTGCGCCAGATTGAACGCTGCAGAACTGAGGTGGGATGACCTTCGTTTTCTTCGCTGGACTCCCACAGATTGCTCGCATGCCATGGAACCGGACACTGCGCGCGGCTGGCATAGTGGATCGGTCCATTCCCGAGATCCGGACCAGCGCCTGCATTCTGCATCAGGTAATCCAGCGGAATATTGAAGTTGGGATTGATGCGCCCTTCTTCGTCGACGTCAAAGAGAAACAGAACGATGCCGCGAACGGCCAACCCGCTGCCGACGATGGCGTAGCCCGCCCGGACCGTCGTCGCCGCAAAGTTTTCGACGGGTGCCTTGCGTTTGAGACAGTCCTCGAATTCGGCAAAACGGATCTGCGCGACGACGTTTGACGCGTCGTGGTCAAACAGTACGACTACTTTTTCAAGACCGTTGTAATCAATCATCCAAAGTCCCCGGCGAGCACAAATGATGTACCTGACGGGAATTGAATCACACTTGGAGCGGACCACGCGTCGTCGATGGTCACGCGACTTCTGCTGCCTGGTTCAAAACCTCGAGTTAAATCTGACCAGGGTGCCTTACAGACCTGGTTCCGCTCGACCCTAGGGAATGGATGGGTTGTTTATTCCATCAATAAATTTGACGACATCGCTGTAGCGTAACGCAGCTCTGTGGGGGCCGGCCTGGCCTGCGTCCTCATCTTCTGCGTAGAGAATCCATTCACCGCCGACGTGGCGCGCGTCGACCACCCGGTAGAGATGGTCCATGGTTCGAAAGGACTTACCGATTACATCCAACAACATCGTCCTACTCCCGGCAACGGCCACAAGACGACCCTAGCGTACTCCTGGCGCAAGCCAACAACGTAAGAGCTTGTAATCCACTTGAGGTTAACCAGAAAGTGGCGAGTGTGACCTGTCGTACGCCCCAGACCCCCGCACTTAGTCATAAAGATCAATCAGTTAGGTAATGGCATGATATGTGCTTGATATGTGCTTGTTGTACGTTCAGGTAACTCTAAGGACGGGTATGAGACGTTTTCTGCTTGCGCTGGCCGGTCTCGGCTTCACGGCGCTGGGTTTTGTGGGGCTCCTGGTTCCAATCCTGCCAGGCTTCCTCTTCTTCATTCTTGCGGCGTTCTGTTTTGCCTCTGCCTTTAAAGTGGTGGAACGACACGTGGAACGCCATCACCTCCTCGGCCCTGCGCGCCGCCGCTGGGACTCAGCCTCTGCGTGGCCGTTGCTCGACCGCATCCGGCTCGCTTTCTGGCTGACCGCCGACACCATGGTAAAAATGTTCAAAGGTTCTGCCCGCAGGTAGTGCGATGTTGCAGAATGCAGTGCCCATCGCCGGCGCCTTGAAGAGGTCATTGATCCATGACAAGAATCCTGGTCACTGGAACGCTCGCCTTTGACGACATCGGCCTCACTGCTACCCCCTGGGCCGACGCTGATCGAAATATCAAACTCGACCATCTGCATCGCCAGTTCGGTGGCTGTGCAGGAAATTTAAGCTACACCCTGAAACTGCTGGGCGATGATCCGGTACCGCTGGCACAGGTCGGGGGTGTGGATTTCGAACCTTATCGCCAGCACCTGCAGGCACTCGGCATCAACCTGCGCGCGATCAGGATCATCGACAGCATGATGTGTTCCCGCGGTCTGGTCCTGACCGATCCTTCGGGGGATCAGTTCACCGCGTTTTTCCCCGGTCCAGCGGAAGCCGAAGACATCAGTGTGCAACTTTCGCTGGTGCGCATCGAGGACTTCGATGGGGCCATCATAGCGCCGGATTTGCCTGGCAAGATGCTGGCCTTGCGCCAGGCAATCGGAGGCCTGCCTGCGATGTGGTGTCCGGGTCAGTACAGTGAGCAGTTGACCCCGACGATGGTCGAAGGCTGTGCCGCCGGCCTTGACATGCTGGTTCTGAACCGCCGGGAACTCGAGCACCTGTACCGCGTCATCGACCCAGCCTGGCTTGACAAGGCGGTCGCCACAATAATCATCACCGATGGTCCGCGACCTGTTGAAGTCCGATCTGCTGCACATCGAAACGTCTACGACGTACCACGGGTTGTCTCGCCAATCGACCCCACTGGCTGTGGTGATGCGTTTGCCGCAACGATGTTTCACCACTTTTTGCGCGACCGGGTGCTTAACGACGCAAGACCCAATGCAGCAACCGCAATCAAAGCGGCATGTCGGGTTGCCGCTGCCTGCCTGCAGACCCGCGGTGGCCAGAATCATTCGATCTGACTAAAAGCCCGCCCGCGGTTAAACCGCCCCTGCACCGAAGCGCGCAACGATGATAGGCTCCTGCCTGTAGCGCTTTTTTGGAGAGGGAAGACTGATGAGTGCATTTCGTGACGAAATAAAAGGCTGGCTGCAAAAGGCCTGCCCCGAAACCATTCGCGGCCGCAACTTCGATTTCGCCGGCGGTCACAAAGTGCCCATCGAGAATGCTGATTTTCAGAGCTGGTTTGATGCCTGTGCAGAGCGCGGATACACGGTACCGACATGGCCCGTGGAATATGGTGGCAGCGGTTTGAGCGCGGCGGATGCACGCATCCTGCGCGAGGAGATGGGTCGAATCAAAGCCCCGACACCGCTCGCCGGTATGGGTACCGCCATGATCGGCCCAACCCTGCTGGAACACGGGACTCCCGCACAGAAACAGGAACATCTGCCAAAGATCGCACGCGGCGAAATCCGCTGGTGTCAGGGTTATTCAGAACCAGGCGCGGGATCAGACCTGGCGGCGTTGCAGACAAAGGCCGTCGATCAGGGTGATCACTACCTGATCAACGGCTCCAAGATCTGGACCTCCGGTGCTGACCAGGCCGACTGGATCTTCTGCCTGGTCCGCACCGACAGCAAAGCGCCGAAACATGAAGGCATCAGCTTTGTGCTGTTTTCCATGGACTCACCGGGGGTGAGCGTTGAACCGATTCAGCTGATCAACGGGTCTTCGCCCTTCTGCCAGTGTTTTTTCGTAGATGTCAAAGCCGAGAAGAGCAATCTGATCGGTCAGGAAAACCGCGGCTGGACCATCGCCAAACGACTGCTCCAACACGAGCGATCTTCGATCTCATCAGGTGGAGGTGGCATTGGCGCGGGGGCAGCACTCCCCGATCTTGCCCTGCGTTACGGCAACACAGCCCAGGCAAAACTTACCGATCCCCAGACCCGGGCAGAAGTCACCTCCATCGAGATCGACAACCGCGCTTTCGGTCTGACCCTGCGGCGCGCAGCCGAAGAAAACCACAGCGGCGGTACCCAGACATTTGCGACCTCCATGTTCAAGTACTACTCGAGCGAACTGTACCGTCGACGCATGGAAAGCTCGATGAGCCTGATGGGCACCCAGGCGACTGGTTGGGAAGGCGATGGCTTCAGCAACGAAGAACTGGCGGTCACCCGCGGCTGGCTGTTCGGCAAGGCGATGACGATCGCGGGGGGAAGTTCAGAAGTCCAATTGAACATCATCGCCAAACGCGTTCTGAGTCTGCCCGACTGATCCGCTGCAACTAACCAGGAGCAGGCACATTGAACGCGAGTATCTGGCAATGGCTCACCGACATCGAGCGTGTTCCACTGGGCTTTACCCCGACGCCACTGCAACCGTTGGATCGCTTGTCAGAAGAGCTTGGTGGCCCACGCATCTGGTTAAAGCGCGATGACAACACCGGTCTGGCGACAGGGGGCAACAAAACACGCAAGCTCGAATACCTGTTAGCTGATGCGCGCACCGCAGGTGCCGATACTGTCATCACCTTTGGCGCTGTGCAGTCCAACCATGCCAGGCAAACGGCGGCCGCCTGCGCAGTTGCCGGACTGCGCTGCCATCTGGTTCTGTCCCGCCGGGTGAGCTGGAAACATCCGCAGTTCGAAAGCGCAGGAAACGTTCTGCTGGATCACCTGCTCGGTGCTCATGTACACATCATCGAACCCGATCAGGTGAGCGATTTCACCCGTGATCTACGCACGCGTCTGAAAGCTCAAGGCCAGAAACCATACCTGATCCCCGCCGGGGGTTCGAACTCAATTGGTGCACTCGGATACGTACGCTGTGCCATGGAACTTACGCAACAGTTTGCCGAGACAGGGTGTGCGCCTGAGCGCATCTACCACGCTTCATCCAGTGCCGGGACACAAAGCGGGCTGGTGGTCGGCATGGCCTTGCTGAGCGACGCGATCCGTGTGTGTGGCATCAACGTCTATCACGACGCAGCGCAACCGCTCATCGATCAGATTAAAACCATCACCTCAGCGCTGATTGAAGAACGTGGGCTTAGTCTCGATGTGAGCAAACTTATTGATGTCGATCATCGATACTTCGGCGAAGATTACGGCCTGCCTACCAAAGCGACATTACAAGCCATCAAACTTGCTGCATCCACAGAGGGAATTCTGTTTGATCCGGTTTACTCAGGCAAAGCCCTCGCCGGTCTCATCGATCAGATTGTCATCGGCGAAATCAGTCACAAGGGCGACGTGGTCTTTGTGCACACAGGAGGATCTGCGTCGCTGGGGGTTTACGACACGGCATTCAAGGAATTCAGGTAACGCAAGCGTCTCATGGATCAAAACTTCCGAAAGCACGGCCCTTCAAATCCAGCCACAGGCTCCCTACACTAACGCCGGCATTAAAATCGAATGGCGTTTCAGCGAATGACAGATTTATCGCATCACAAACTCATTGTTCTGGGCTCGGGTCCGGCAGGCTATACCGCAACGCTTTACGCAGCGCGCGCCAATCTGAAACCGGCACTCATCACCGGCATCGAAGTCGGTGGCCAACTCACAACAACTACCGAAGTCGAGAACTGGCCCGGCGGTCAGCTTGAGCTTCAGGGACCGGAGTTGATGATGCAGATGGCGGAACATATCGAACGCTTTGATGCCGTGATCATCAACGACCACATTCACACAGCCGACCTTCAGACACGGCCATTCACCCTGACCGGTGACGCGGGCAGCTACACGGCTGATGCACTGATTATCGCCACCGGTGCATCCGCGCGTTATCTGGGTTTGCCATCAGAAGAAGCTTACAAGGGCCGCGGCGTGAGCGCGTGTGCCACCTGTGATGGTTTCTTTTTCCGCAATCAACCGGTTGCAGTCATCGGTGGTGGTAATACCGCCGTCGAAGAGGCGTTGTACCTCGGTAATCTTGCCAGCCATGTATACCTCGTGCACCGCAGGGACGAACTGCGCGCAGAAAAGATTCTGCAGGACCGTCTGTTTGCCCGGGCAAACATCGAGCCGTTATGGAACTACAACCTGGACGAGGTTACAGGCGACGACAGCGGCGTCACTGGCGCGGTGATTCGAGCTAACGACGGCAAGAAAAAAAGCCTTGATGTTCAAGGTGTGTTTATCGCGATCGGTCACACACCGAACACCAGCCTGTTCGAAGGCCAGTTGGATATGTCCAACGGTTACATCAACATCCAAAGTGGCATCAACGGCAACGCAACGCAGACATCAATAGAAGGGGTTTTTGCTGCCGGAGACGTGGCAGACCACGTATACCGCCAGGCGGTTACCTCAGCTGGTTTTGGTTGTATGGCAGCACTTGATGCAGAGAAATACCTGGACTCGCTTTAAAACATTAACCCGTTGATCCTCAAACAAACGAGCAGGTCAGCGCCCCCATCTCAGCATAGTCAACGTGGAACACATCTCCCGGTGCCACAACGACCGGCCGGGTGAACGATCCAGACAGGACCACATCGGCGGCATTCAGGCCGATGTCGAACATGGCCAACCGGCGAACCAGCCACGCCACCGCATTGGCCGGATGATTCATCACGGCAGCCGAAACACCGCTCTCCTCGATCCTGCCGTTCTGGTAGAGCAGACCACCCACATGGCGAAGGTCCACGTCGCCAGGTCTTAACCAGTTGCCCCCGAGTACCAGGCCCGCGTTGGCAGCATTGTCAGAGATAGTGTCAAGAACACCGCGTGCCTTCCCGCTGGCCGGATCAACCCGATGAGTTCGCGCAGCAATCAGTTCAACCGCCGGAACCACAAAGTCCG
>JAQBYL010000193.1 GCA_027622495.1 Pseudomonadota bacterium | reverse complement strand
ACAACCAGATCACCTTTGCTGTCGTTGCGCCGAT
Source organism: Pseudomonadota bacterium (assembly GCA_027622495.1). Lineage (GTDB taxonomy): Bacteria > Pseudomonadota > Gammaproteobacteria > Pseudomonadales > Azotimanducaceae > JAQBYL01. The sequence goes on along the minus strand of JAQBYL010000193.1, from coordinate 7,648 downwards.
CCTGTCGCGCGCGTACCGATCCTTCGATCACCGGACTGACGATCTCGAGGTGTGAAGGGTTGAACGACAGCGCCAGGTGCATCTCACCCCCTGGCGTCATGACGTTCGAAGAAAAGCCCTGGTGGTATTTCACATCTCCGCTGCCTTGCGTCACCAGCGCTTTGCCTTCGAATTCTTCGAAGATGTCCCACGGGTCTTTGCCGAATATGTTGACGAGCACATTCAGACGCCCTCGGTGCGCCATACCAATCACGGTTTCGAGAACCCCGTGTGAACCCAGACGCTGCAGCATCTCGTGCAGCATGGGGATCAGACTCTCGGCGCCTTCCAGGCCAAATCTTTTTGTGCCTGGATAACGGGCATGCAGATATTTTTCGAGCCCTTCGGCTGCAATCAGGCGTTCCAGCACCACGCGCCGCTCTGATGCGCTGTTAGCCGGATGGGAGCGAACGGTCTCGAGTCGCTGTTGCACCCACAACTGTTCAGCGGCATCGACAATGTGCATGTATTCAGCGCCAATGCTCGAACAGTAGGTCTGTTCAAGGGCGGCAACGATATCGCGAAGTTTCGCGGTCGGTTGGCCGTAGTGGAATGTACCGGTCTGAAAAATCCCTTCCAGATGACTGGGTGCCAGACCGTGATAGGCCAAGTCGAGCGCCGGCATGGTGGGCCGCTCCATTAACTCAAGCGGATCGATGAAGGCTTTTTTATGGCCGCGGTGACGATAGGCAGCCATCAGATCCAACACGCGCATCTGCTGGCGTTCGTGCTCGCTTTCAATCGCGGCGGATTCCCGCTCAGGGCGTGCTTTGAGACGGTTGCGACCAATCCGTTCAAAGTGTTGAACCACCTTGGAATGCGGCGTTTCAACCGTTTCGGTGTCTCTCAATGTCGAAAAGTACTGGCACCACTGATCCGACACGCTGGCGGGGTCCTCGAGATACTGCTCGTAGAGCATCTCGACATAAGCTGCATTGGTGCCCGCCAGGTGCGAGCTTCGCTGCATCCGTTCATTAAAAGACTCGGCCATGCTGTGTTCCTACCGGTGCAGTGTTCTTACCGGCATAAGGTGGATCAGGTCCCCGCTTGCATCAGCATAGCGCGGATTTTGCCAATCGCGCGGGTCGGATTCAGACCCTTCGGGCAGACACTCACGCAGTTCATAATGCCTCGGCAGCGGAATACGCTGAAAGGATCGTCAAGATTGGAAAGCCGTTCCGCGGTTGCGGTGTCGCGGCTGTCAGCCAGAAATCGATAGGCCTGCAGCAAGCCGGCAGGACCGATGAATTTGTCGGGATTCCACCAGAATGACGGGCACGAAGTTGAGCAGCAGGCACACAGGATGCACTCATACAAACCATCGAGTTTTTCGCGATCCGCCGGCGTCTGCAGGCGTTCCTGCGCGGGTGGCGGGGTGTTGTTGATCAGGTACGGCTGAATTTTCTCGTAGGCACCGTAAAACTGGCTCATGTCCACCACCAGATCGCGGATGACGGGCAAACCCGGCAGCGGTCGCAGAACCAACTTGCCTTTGGGTGCCGCTTCAGAAACCGGTGTAATACAGGCGAGACCGTTCTTGCCGTTCATGTTGATGCCATCAGAGCCGCACACGCCTTCGCGACAGGAGCGCCGGTAGCTGAACGACGGGTCCTGATCCTTGAGGAGCGCCATCACATCCAGGACCATGAGATCCTTGCCTTCCGGCAGATCCACCGACATATCCTTCATCATCGGCACATCATCGGACTCCGGGTTGTAGCGATATACACTGACCTGCATGTTCGTCTCTTCTACCTTGTTCTAAAGAGTCTAGTACTTGCGTTCCATCGGCTCAAAAGGCGCCATGGTTCTGGGGGTAAAGTTCACTGCCCGCTTGCCTACCTCGCCCGAGGTGGGGAAATACATCGAATGGCACAACCAGTTTTCGTCATCGCGTTCCTGGTAATCGTCACGCGCATGCGCCCCGCGGCTTTCTTTCCGGTGCTCGGCCACAACGGCGGTGGCTTGTGCGACTTCCAGCAGATTGTCGAGTTCCAGCGCTTCCAGACGAGCGGTATTAAACGCATTGCTCTTGTCGGCGAGATGCGCCTCGCCGATTCGACCCCGAAGGTCCTGGAGCAGTCGTATGCCTTCCTGCATGTGGGCTTCGGTGCGAAACACACCAAAGTTGTTCTGCATGGTGGTCTGCAGTTCGCGGCGCAGGTCCGCCACGGCTTCGCCACTTTGCGATTCATTCCATCGATTCAGGCGCGACATGGATTGCTCAAGATCGCTCTCGCTGGCATCCCGATGGCTCACGCCCTGACGGATGACCTCTTCAATATTCTTACCGGCCGCGCGACCGAACACCACCAGGTCAAGCAGCGAGTTGCCACCCAGACGATTAGCACCGTGCACCGACACACAAGCGGCTTCGCCGGCGGCATACAGACCTTCGATCGCGTGATCGGTGCCAGAGCTGTCCTGCATTAGAGCCTGGCCGCTCACCTGGGTTGGTATACCGCCCATCATGTAATGACAGGTGGGAACCACCGGAATCGGTTCCTTGATGGGGTCGACATGGGCAAATGTCCGCGCCAGCTCAAGAATGCCGGGCAGCCGGCTGTTCAGAACGTCTTCGCCCAGATGATCGAGTTTTAACAGAACGTGATCGGCGTTTTCACCTACCCCGCGCCCTTCGAGGATCTCGATGACCATGGATCGGGCCACCACGTCGCGCCCGGCAAGGTCTTTTGCAGTGGGGGCATAACGTTCCATGAAACGCTCGCCATCCTTATTGATCAGGTATCCGCCTTCACCACGGCAGCCTTCAGTGACTAAAACCCCGGCCCCGGCAATACCGGTTGGGTGGAACTGCCACATCTCGATGTCTTGAACCGGAAAACCGGCGCGCAGCGCCATGCCGATGCCATCGCCGGTATTCATCAGCGCATTGGTGGTGCTTGCATAGATGCGCCCGGCACCGCCGGTTGCGAACACGGTGGCTTTGGACGCCACATAGACGGTCTCACCGGTTTCCATATTGATGGCAATCACGCCTACCACCACGCCATCCTGGTTCTTGACCAGGTCAACGGCGAACCATTCATTCAGAAAAGTTGTGTTGGCTTTGATATTCGCCTGGTAAAGCGTGTGAAGCAGAGCATGACCAGTTCGGTCTGCGGCAGCACAGGTACGTGAGGCCTGGCCACCTTTGCCGAAGTCCTTTGACTGACCGCCGAACGGCCGCTGGTAAATGCGCCCGTTCTCGGTGCGCGAAAACGGCAGCCCCATGTGTTCGAGTTCGAACACCGCCTGCGGACCTTCGCTGCACATGTATTCGATAGCGTCCTGATCACCGATGTAATCCGACCCCTTGACGGTGTCGTACATGTGCCAGCGCCAGTCATCATTCGGATCATCACTGGCAATTGCACAGGTGATCCCCCCTTGTGCCGATACCGTGTGCGATCGGGTGGGGAACACTTTGCTGATGACAGCCGTTTTGAGCCCGGATTGAGCCAACTGCAGAGATGCACGCATGCCCGCTCCGCCGCCGCCCACAATCACGCCGTCAAATTCCATTTTGCGCAAGCTGGCCATGGGCTACAGACTCCAGAAAATTCGCAAGGCCCATCCAACATAGATGAACAAAGTAAACACACAGATGCTCTGATAGAGGAAGCGCCAGGTGGTCGCCCCTTTACCGAAATAGTGCGGCTGGATGTAGTCGGTGCCGATGGTCCACATGCCGATCCACGCGTGTGCGGCCGTGGCAAAGATGGTCAGGGTAGTGAACATCTGCATGGAAAAAGACCCGAAATAGGCAACCAGGCCTTCGTAGGTCAGATCCGGATTCGCAAGCAGAAAGCCGATCACACAAAGCATATAGACGCCGAGGATCACCGCAGATACGCGCTGAACAACAAAATCGGAAAGCCCGCTGCGGGAGAAGCTGGTGACGCTGGTTACCATAACGCAACTCCCAGCACGGCCGTGGTCACAACGGTCAGGATGAAAACGATATATACCCCGCGCTGCGCGCCCTCAAGCGTCTCGCCGATATGAAAATCCAGAAACAGGTGTTTGATACCGGCATAAAAGTGATACACGAGTATGGCGACCAGGCCCAGCAGGATCAGCCTGGGCAGCGGCTGATGTGCCAGTGCGCCGGCCTGCTCGAAGCCTTCGGGTGAGTGCAGCGCAAGATTCGCCAGATACAGCAGCAGTGCAATGCCACCGAACAGGCCCGCCCCCGTCAACCGGTGGGTAATAGAAGCCAGGGCCGGCAGGGGCCACTTGAAGCGGGTGGGCAACAGATTGATGTTGACAGGTCGCTCGTTGCTCATAGCTTGCGGTTCATCCGGCAGATCGTTAAAAAAATGACGCGACAGGCCTGCTGGTGCCAACGCCCTGGGATCAATTCCCCCTTAAGGCAGTCATCAGCCAAACCAAGACCAAGTACAGCGGTCGCGCATTTTAGTCTCCCTCACAGGCAATTGCCAACGACAGCACAGGATGATGTGCAAGCCAGACGAGTTGCGGTAATCCACCCGATCGACACATTGACAAGCCCAACAGTGGTTAATAGGCTCAACCGCTATTATAAACACCACCCGGCATGCAAGCTGGGGATGACCGGGAGGATTCATGTCCACAAGCACGCCAACAAAAGGTGGCAAGCTAGCCCGTCTGACCATAGACGGACACGACCAGGTGATAGAACTACCCATTCTGGGAGGTTCCGAAGGACCCCAGGTCATTGATATCGGCAAACTCACCGCCCAAGGCTACTTTACTTACGACCCCGGTTTCGTCTCCACCGCTTCATGCGAGTCGGAAATCACCTACATCGACGGCGACAAGGGCATCCTTCTTCACCGCGGCTATCCGATCGAACAATTGGCCGAGCAATCCAGTTATCTGGAGCTGTGTTATCTGCTGTTGAACGGCGAACTGCCGAATGCTGTTCAGAAAAGCAATTTCGAAGACACCATCAAACACCACACCATGGTTCACGAGCAGCTGCGCAATTTCTACAGCGGCTTCCGCCGCGATGCCCATCCCATGGCCATCATGTGTGGTGTCACCGGCGCCCTGTCAGCGTTCTACCACGATTCGATGGACATCGATAATCCTGACCACCGGCGCATAACCGCTCACCGCCTGATCGCCAAGATCCCCACGCTGGCAACGATGAGTTACAAATACTCAATGGGGCAACCGTTCATATTCCCGCGCAACGACTTAAGCTATGCCGAGAACTTTCTGCACATGATGTTTGCTACACCGTGCGCCGACTACGAAGTGAATCCGATTATCGCCCGCGCCATGGACCGGATCTTTCTGCTGCACGCGGATCACGAGCAGAACGCATCAACCTCAACCGTTCGTCTTGCCGGCTCCACCGGGGCGAATCCGTTCGCCTGCATAGCAGCGGGTATTGCTGCCCTGTGGGGGCCATCCCATGGTGGCGCCAACGAAGCTGTTCTGGACATGCTTGACGAAATTGGTGATGAGAAGAATATCGATAAGTTCGTTGCCCGCGCAAAAGACAAGGATGACCCATTCCGCCTGATGGGCTTTGGTCACCGGGTGTACAAGAACTTCGATCCCCGCGCCACCATCATGCAGCAGACCTGCAAAGAGGTGCTCGATGAACTGGGTGTCGAAGACAATCCGCTGCTGCGAATGGCTCAGCGGCTGGAAAAGATCGCTCTCGAAGACGAGTACTTCGTTGAAAAGAGACTCTATCCCAACGTCGATTTCTATTCGGGCATCATCCTCAAAGCGATCGGTATCCCGGTAGAAATGTTCACGGTGATCTTCGCCACCGGCCGTACCCCGGGGTGGATTGCCCAGTGGAACGAAATGATTTCTCATCCCTACAAGATCGGCCGACCCCGTCAGCTCTATAAAGGTCCCACCAGGCGCGACTACGTTCCGCTCGGCAGCCGCTGAACCTCAACAGGCAGACCTTCTGCAAGAAAGTCTGCCTTCAATCAACGTAACCGGGTGATCAGCGAACTGGTATCCCAGCGCTGGCCACCTTTGGCCTGCACGTCTGCGTAAAACTGATCAACCAGGGCCGTCAATGGCAGACTGGCGCCCATGTCGCGGCCAGCATTCAGCGCAATCGCCAGATCTTTACGCATCCAGTCGACTGCAAAACCAAATTCGAATTCCCCCTTCGCCATGGTGGCTGCACGGTTGTCCATCTGCCACGACTGAGCCGCACCCTGCGAGATCACATCCACAACCGCATCGGCATCCAGGCCTGCGGCTTGCGCAAAGTTCAGGCCTTCAGCAAGACCCTGCAGTACGCCTGCGATACAGATCTGATTGACCGCTTTGGTCAGCTGACCAGCGCCTGCCTCACCCATCAGCCGCACCCGTTTGGCATAGCAGTCCATGACCGGCAAGGCCTGGTCAAAGGACGCCTTATGACCACCGACCATAATGGTTAACGCGCCGTTGACCGCACCAGCCTGGCCGCCTGAAACGGGCGCATCCAGAAAACCAACGCCCTTGCTCCGGGCCGCACCATCAAGCTCCCGCGCGAGACCCGCCGATACAGTGGTGTGGTCGATCAGAATTGCGCCTTCAGACATACCGGCCAGCACGCCTCCATCACCCAGACTGACAGCCCGAAGATCAGCATCATTACCCACACACATGAAGACGAACGCTGCGTTTTTTGCCGCTTCAGCCGGGGTCGGTGCGCTGCGCCCTTTATGCTCCCCCACCCATTGATCTGCTTTAGCAGTGGTCCGGTTGTAAACGGTGACATCGTGACCGGCCACCGCCAGATGTCCGGCCATGGGATAACCCATGACGCCCAGGCCGATAAATGCAACTTTTGATCCACTCATGCGTTAACCAACTTCGCTTTCAGACAAAAACGGAAGTCTGACACATCAGCGTTGCGTGTGACCACGCAGCAGCGAAGTTCCCCACTTCGCGGACGTAGTACTAGTGGTACACTTGCCCGCCTTTCACTGAGCGAATTGATGGCGACACTCCGCGACCTGCCCGGCATCGACAGACTGCTTGATCACCCGGATATTGTCCGTGTGGTGGCTGAGCATGGCGCCGAAAGAGTGAAGCAGCAGTTGCGTGAACTACAGGCCACAATCCGCACTTCAGGCAGTCTGCCCGCCTGGGCGACCGATCACGCCGCCTACGCTGAAAAAGTTGCGGCTCAACTGGGGAGCAAAGGCTTCAAGCCTGTATTTAACCTGACCGGAACGATCATCCACACCAACTTAGGCCGATCGCTGCTGAGCAGATCTTTATGGCAGCAGCTTGAACCCCTGGTCACCCAGCCGGGGAATCTGGAATACGATCTTAAGGACGGAAAGCGTGGCGATCGCGACGACTTCGTCGAAGAACGGTTGTGTCTCTTAACCGGCGCAGAAGCGGCCACCATCGTTAACAACAACGCAGCTGCTTTGCTTCTGGTGCTGAACACATTCGCACAGGGGAAGCAGGTTCCAGTGTCACGCGGGGAGCTGATCGAAATCGGTGGGAGCTTTCGTCTGCCGGATCTGATGGCCCGCTCCGGGTGCACACTGATCGAGGTAGGAACGACTAACCGCACACACCTGAAAGATTTTGAGGCTGTCGCACCTGCTGCGAGCATGATGCTCAAAGTACACCCGAGCAACTA
>JAQBYL010000192.1 GCA_027622495.1 Pseudomonadota bacterium | reverse complement strand
ATCTATCAGATCGGATCAATCGGCCAACCGAGACCCCTCTCTGACTTTCCGCGGAAAGCCGAACGCTTGGATAGCCAAGCAATCATGAACGGCACGCACAGGCATGTGAAAAACTAAGCCGCAGCGACCGTCGGCTTCGCGATCTTCAGTTCGATTCTTGGGTATCGCCATGCCAGCAACAGCGAGCGGGACAGCATGAAAAGGATCATGCCCAGCCACAGACCGTGGTTTTCCCACCGGTCGTACACAAGCCAGAGCACCGCGGCGTAGATCAGCACCGCTATCCCCATGCTGTTGCGCAGTTCGCGCGTCTGTGTGGTGCCGATATAGATCCCATCAAACTGAAACGCCCAAACACACACGAGCGGCGCAATCGCTAACCAGGGGGCGTAGACCAGTGCCGTTTCGCGAACTGCATCCGAGGTGGTGAAGAGCGCGATCAACGGTTCTGCCGCCACGCCATATATCAAAGCAATCACAACCGCCAGACCCATCGCCCAGATGCCCGTATAGACGGTTGCACTGCGCAGCTGATCAGGTGCCTTTGCGCCAAAAGCGTAACCCGCGAGTGCTTCAGCGCTGTGCGCGAAACCGTCGAGGCCGTAGGTCATAAAAAAGAACATCTGCATCAGTATCGCATTGGCGGCGAGGGTTGAGTCACCCAGGCCGGAGCCGAGAGCGGTGAAAGTGAAGAACGGCAACTGCACGCAAAAAGTCCGCAGAACAAGATTGGTACTGACATCAAACAGGCTGACCAGGCGCGCGCGATTGAGAACCCGCGAACGCAGATCGGCTTTCAGAGCGGCAAAGGCTCTAGCGGGGAGGGTTCGAGCCAGAATGAAAAATCCTGCGAGCACTGCGAGCCATTCACTGATCAGGCTGGCAAATGCGACCCCTTCCACCCCCATGTTGAGCCCCAGCACAAAGAACAGATCGAGCGAAACATTTGAAAAATTCATGAGCAGACTGAGCAACAGGGTTTCTCGCATGCGCTGCAGACCGAACAGCATGCCTGTCTGCACCAGGTAGATGAACAGAGGCAAAGACCCCCAGATGCGGATCGAAAGGTAGCTGGCTGCCCCTGCTTCCACTGCTTCGCTGGCGGGAAAGATCGTCAGCATCAGCGACACAAACGGAACCTGAACTGCGATCAGAAATAGCCCAAGGCAGATAGCGATAACAAGAGCCCGGGCGCCGATGGCAATGGTTTCAACAGGGTCACCGGCGCCGTGGGCCTGGGCGGTCAGACCGGTGGTCCCCATGCGAAGGAAGCCGAACATCCAGAAGATCGAGCTCAGGATGGTTGCACCTACAGCCACCGCACCGATGTAGGAAGGATCGGCAAGGCGACCCATCACGGCGGTGTCTACGGCTCCGACAAAAGGGATGGTGAGGTTGGCCAGGATCAGTGGCCACGAGAGAGTGAAAACCTTGCGATGCCATTCTGCAGGCGATTTCGGTAGGGTTGGAACCATGAACATCAGTGAGGTGCAAAAGTGAGTCAACCATACACCTTGATTACCGCGGACACCCATGCCGGCGGCAGTCATTCTGCGTATCGGGAATGCCTGGAGGAAAAGTATCGGGTTCGTTTTGACGAATGGCGCGGTGGATACAAAAATCCATCGCAGGAGCATTTTGGCAGCAAAAAAATGCGTAACTGGGATCTGGAGATTCGTACCCGCGATCAGAATTCCCAGGGAGTTGTGGGTGAAGTGGTGTTCCCCAATACAGTGCCGCCCTTCTACCGCAAGAGCATTGTCACAGCGCAACCGCCGCGACCGGAAGACTATGAGCTGTGTCTCGCCGGGATCAGAGCGCACAACCGCTGGCTTAAAGATTTCTGTGCAGAAGATCCACTGAGACGTGCAGGAGTTGGGCTGATCCTCCCCAACGATCTTGATGAGGCGCTTAAAGACATCGAATTCATCGTCAAAGCTGGGTTGCGCGGCGGTGTGCTGCTGCCGCTCGTCCCGCCGGATTGCGGCTGGCTGAAGCCGCTCTATGACCCGGCCTGGGACAGAATCTACGCCGCTATACAGGATGCCGGTCTGGTAATGAATCAGCATTCAGGACAGGGCTCGCCGGGCTATGGTGAAGGAATGGTTGCCGAGGCGCTGTGGATTACTGAGGTGCTGTTCTACTGCCAGGCAGGTTTTCGTCATCTGCTGATGAGCGGCGTGTTCGAACGATTTCCGAAACTTAAATATGTGATCACCGAGTCAGGTTGTTCGTGGGCACCGGCGCTGCTTTCGCAGATGGACCGGATTCACTACGGCATCAAGATGGGCGCCATCGGTGAGATGAATTACCAGGGTATGGAGTGGGTTCTAAAAGAACCGCCAAGCTTCTATGCAAAACGCAATGTCTGGTACGGTGCCAGTTTTCCAAGCAATGCAGATCTGGCCAACATGGAGACCATCGGCGTAGACAAGGTCTGCTGGGGCAACGACTACCCGCATTACGAAGGGACCTTTCCCTACAACCTGGAGTCGCTGAGGCTGACCTTCGGCAGTTTGCCAGACGCTGTCCGCCGTAAAGTACTGGGCGAGAACGCGGCAGCACTCTATGGTTTTGATCTAGCGGCACTCAAGGCGTTGGCCGCGGAGGTCGGGCCGACCCCCGAGCAGATCGAAACACCGCTGCCAAAAGATCAGATTCCTAGAGATTCTGCCTGTTACCTGTTCCAGAACGCATTGCACGGAGACAGATAGTGGGTATGCCAGACAACATCGGTATCGTCGATACCATGATCGGTTTTCCTGCGGAGAATTTCGATCAGTACGACTTTATTCGCGAGCAACTCAAAGACAAATCAACCGACTTTGAATTCCCCGTCGAATACATGTTCAAAAATGTGCCGAAGGAGTTGTACGGTACCGGCGACCCGCTGTCGATTACCCTGCACGAAATGGACCGTTTCGGCGTTGAGGTGGGCCTCATTGGTGTAGGCGGCGATGTCAGTCGAAAAGCACTTAAAAACCATCCCGATCGCTTTGTGGGGCAGGGGCATGTGGACCCTAACAAGGGGATGGACGGTATCCGCAGTATGGTCAGGCAGTATGAGGAGTTTGGCGTCCGATCGTTTGGTGCGTTCAATTCCGGTTACAACCCCCAGGTGGGCATCAATGCGCCACAGATGTATCCGATCTATGCAAAGTGCGTCGAACTTGGTGTGCCGATATTTTCCTGCGTTGGCGTACCGGGGCCGAGATTTCCGATGTGGCCGCAGCACGTCGAGCTCCTGGATCAGGTGATGTATGACTTCCCCGAACTGGTCTTTGTTACGCGCCACGGCTGTGAACCCTGGCAGGACCTGGTGGTCAAGCTCATGCTCAAGTGGCCGAATCTGTACTACTCCACGTCTGCATTTGCACCCAAGCACTATCCACAGGCAATCATCGATTACGCCAACACACGTGGTGCCGACAAGATCATCTACGCCGGCTATTTCCCCATGGGTCTGTCGCTGGAGCGCATCATGACCGACATGAAAAATGTTGGTTTTAAAGACGCTGTTTGGCCGAAGTTCCTGCGCGACAACGCACGCAAAGTGCTGAAGGTCGACTGACTTGCTGTCTACGCTCGCCGTCGCAAACTATCGCTCCTTAAGGGACCTGATTGTTCCGATGGGGTCACTGAATCTGGTGACCGGTGCGAATGGTTCGGGCAAGTCGAGCTTGTACCGGTCACTGCAGCTGCTCGCAGAAACCGCGCGTGGAACGGCAACACGCTCCATCGCCGCCGAAGGGGGTCTGGCGTCAGTCTTGTGGGCGGGGCCGGAACAGTTTTCGCGTCTGGTCAAACAGGGCAAACACAAAATCGAAGGTGGCCCCAGAAAACACCCGGTGGCGTTGCGCCTGGGATTTAGCGGAGAAGACTTCAGCTACGCGATCGACTTTGGCCTGCCAGCTCCGGCTGGTAGGACCATGTTTTCGCAGGACCCGGAAATCAAACGCGAAGCGATCTGGTTCGGTGAAACCTGGCACGATCGACGTGCACTGGTCGACAGGCGGTCGAACGTGGTGCGCTCGCGCGATGACGATGGCAACTGGCAGATTGTCGCGCAGCATCTGCTTGTGTTTGACAGCATGTTATCCCAGCTCGGCGATCCACTTAGAACACCGGAGATTGTCCGTGTGCGTGACGAGATCCGGGCCTGGCGTTTTTACGATCACTTCAGATCGGATCGTCATGCTCCCGCCCGTCAGCCGCAGATCGGGTCGCGAACACCTGCCCTCAGCAATGACGGTCATGACCTGGCCGCTGCCTGGCAGACGATTCGTGAAATCGGTGATGTGCAGGCGCTGGATTTCGCCGTGTCGGATGCGTTCCCCGAAGCGTGTGTTGATGTCGTAAGTTCTGGTGATCGCTTTACGCTGCAGTTTCAGCAGAAAGGACTTCTGCGCCCGCTTGTTCAGGGAGAGCTTTCGGATGGAACGCTACGCTATCTGCTCTGGATTGCCGCTCTGCTCACACCACGACCGCCCACATTGATGGTGCTCAACGAACCGGAAACCAGCCTGCATCCCGATCTGCTGCCGGCATTGGGTCGCCTGATGCACAAATGTGCCGAACAGACCCAGCTGTGGGTGGTTTCGCATGCGCCGATCCTGATCGAGTCTTTGAGCAGGCATGAGAATGTGAACCACATCGTGCTGGACAAAGAACTGGGCGAAACTTTCGCCCACGATCAGGATCTGTTTTCTACACCGGCGTGGAAGTGGCCGTCGAGATAACGGCGATCAATCGAGAAAGGATCGTTTCAGGTCGAGCGGTCGGTAAGATCGGTCACGAATAACTCCGCCTGTTCCTTCTCTGCAGCAACATACACAGACGGTCGGTTGATAGTGACGCTCAAGCCTGTTGACCGTTTGAGGTTTGACGCCAGAGCCTGAATCGATTCCCAGGCGAACTGATAAACGCTCACATTGCTTACCGGCTCAATATCGGCCTTGAGCTGTTTCCACCACGTGTCTGACTTCCTGTTAAATGTGTAGACCGACACATTCCGCGCCAGTCGACTGGCTTTGATCAGGCGGTCCTTGCCGGGCTCACCCACTTCAAAGGTGTGTATCAGGTTGCCGTCGAGGCTGCGGTACGCCAGAGCTGGTTGATCCGTATCGCTTAAGTCGCTGGTGAACTCCAGGTGTTCTTCGAAGTGCAGGCAGTAAACAAGCACGCGCACCAGCATGCGTTCGATGGTTTCGGACGGATGCTGGGCAACGGTGAGATTGAGGTCTTCGTAACAATTGCGATCGCCGTCGGCGAGCGCAATCGTGAATCTGAAGATTGTGGGTTTGAGCGCCATTCAGGCGTTTTGCGGCTCGACCATCCCCTGATCGACCGGGTTCCAGCCAAACAGATCTTCGGTGATCCGATATAACACGGGTACCAGAACCAGCGTGATAAAAGTCGCGAAAAGCACACCATAGGCGAGAGATATTGCCATCGGAACGAACGGTGCAGTCGCCGGTGTGATTGTGGTCATCAGCGGTATCAGACCGACGAATGTTGTTACCGAGGTCAATATGATCGGTCGAAACCGGACCATGCAGGCGTCGAGGATAGCTTGGTCGAGATCAACCCCCAGACGTCGCTGGCGGTTGATGTAATCCACCAGGACCAGCGATGCGTTCACCACCACGCCTGAAAGAGCGACGATCCCTAATGCTGAAAAGAACATGAGGTCCACACCCATCACCCAATGGCCAAAAATGGCGCCCACAGCCCCGAACGGAATGACACTCATGATTACCGCCGGCTGGACGTAGCTTCGTAGCGGAATTGCTAGCAGCGCGTAGATCGCGATCAGTGCAAGAACGCTGCCTCGGGCCAGGCCGAGCATCGCTTTGGCGCGCTCTTCCTGTTCGCCGGAGACACCGATATCCAGATCCGGAAAGCGTGCCTTGAGAACGGGCAGTACGTTGGTGTCCATGCTGGCGTAGACGTTTTCGGGCGTCACTTGAGTGCGATCCACATCGGCGATGACATTGACCACGCGGCGTCCATCTCGACGTTGAATGGCGGAAAAGCCACGTCCGATTTCGAACTGCGCAACGCTGTAGAACGGCACTTCTTTGCCGTCAGGTGTGCGGATGTACATATCTTCCAGATCGCCAATGGAGCGTCGTTCGTATTCCGGGAAACGGACCATCACGCGAACTTCATCCTGGTTGCGCTGCACCCGTTGTGCTTCGCTACCGTAGAAAGCGCCGCGGACCTGGGTCGCCAGATCGGCCAGTGTCAGGCCCAGTGTACGAGCTTCAGGCAGCAGGCCCAGTTTGATTTCCTGTTTACCTGCGCGGAAGTTATCGGTGATATCGAACACCCCGGCAAAACGCCCGAGTTCCGCGCGAACGTCAGCGGCCGCGGCGCGAAGTTCTCCAATGTCTCTGCCAGACAGTTGATAGTTGATCGGTTCTCCAGCTGAAAACTGGTCCGCATTGAAGGCAAGCTTGACCGCGTCGGGGATATCACCGGCCAGTTCACGCCAGCGGGTCGCAACCTCTTTTGCGCTTATGTTGTTGCGTTCGGCGAGTGGAATCAGCTCTACAACGATTTCGGCGTAGTGGCTTCTGCCGGGACCAGGGGGTCGGCCAGGACCGTCCCGCTCGACATGGGTGCCAATGCTGGACAACTGGTTACGGATCGTCGGTTCGGTGCGTCCGAGCTGTTGGTTCAGCTCCTTGTTGAGTTTTACGGTTGCTCGTTCGAGCTGTGCAACCGCGGTAATGGTCGTTTCTATGGTGACGCCTTCCGGCATTTCCAGGGTTGCGTAGATCCGATCGCCTTCAACGGCCGGGAAAAACCCGAATACGACACGTCCACTGGCAATCAACGCAACTGCCAGGATCAGAACGCCAACACCAATCGCGGTGGAAACATAACGCCACTCCACTGCCCGGGCAACGAAGGGCTGGTAGGTGTCAGTTGAAATCCGTTCCAGACAGTTGCTCAAACCGCCCTGGATTTTGTTCCAGCCTGCAGCCAGACCTTTGACCTTACGCTCCTGTTTGCGGTGCGCAAGATGAGCAGGCAGGATCCACTGACTTTCGACAATACTGAAGATCAGGCTGACGATTACCACCACACCGATTACAGAGAAGAAATCAGACATTCTGCCTTCTACCAGAACCAGCGGCAGAAATGCAGCGATCGTGGTAAGTACGCCAAAGATCACCGGTACCGAGACTTCCCAGGTGCCATCGATGGCAGCTCGGATGGGATCTTTACCCATCTGTTCATGTGCATAGATGCGCTCTCCGACGACGATAGCGTCGTCTACCAGAATGCCGAGGACCAGAATAAACGCCATGACGGTCATCGTGCTGATCGTGATGCCCAGTGTCGGGAACAAGGCAATGGTGCCCAGCAGGGCGATGGGTATACCGGCTGAAACCCACAGTGCCAGTCGAAAACGCAGGAACAGGGCCAGAACGATCAGAACCAGCACCAGACCGGAACCCGCCGTGCTGGTTAGAAGGGTAAGTCGTTCAGCCAGTTTGGCAGAACTGTCGGTCCAGATGGTCATGGTCAAACCGTGTGGCAGGGTAGCCTGCTTGCGCGCAACGTAAGCTTTGACATCTTTGGCCATGCCGACCAGGTCTTCCTCACCGACCTGTGAAACCTTGATTACGACCGCCGGGTTACCGTTGAAGCGAGCGTTAAGATCACCTTCTTCGAACCCGTCGCGGATGTCG
>JAQBYL010000191.1 GCA_027622495.1 Pseudomonadota bacterium | reverse complement strand
GAAAAAATGATCGGGTCGCAGAAAACATCGGCGCGTGGCGTCTGGTTCCAGCATCGACACAAATCCCTCGAATTGCGTGTGACTGACGATGCCGCTCTGGAGTTATGGATGGATGGCGTGCTGCGCAAACGCCGGGAAAGTTCAGATCGCCAGCCGCAATATGTCTGGACCAACGTCGAGCTCAACTGGGAAGAACATCATTACGTTGAAGCACGTTACTGGGCCGACACCGATCAGTTGAAGCTGACGGTTAATGGCGACACCGTGTTTGAAGGTCGCCTGCACGATGCGCTGAATGTTGCGCAAGGCCTGCGGAGCAGCACTTGATCAGGCTTGCAGATCTGCCGACTGGTGCCCCGGAAAACGTTTCTGAGGACAGTGTGCGCGATGAAACGAAGAGTCTTGTCAGCCGCATTGGCGAGTTGCAGGAAATGATGCTCGCCGAAGGACGCCACAGCCTGCTTGTGGTTCTGCAGGGCATGGACACTTCAGGGAAAGACGGCACCACCCAGAAAGTGTTCGGCGGCTGTGATCCGTCAGGGATCAACGCCCGGGGATTCAAAAAACCAACAGATGAAGAACTTGCACACGACTTCCTGTGGCGCGTGCATCCGCATGTTCCAGCCAAAGGTCACATACAGGTATTCAATCGGTCGCACTACGAAGACGTGCTGATCACGCGCGTGCATGGGTGGATCGATGACGACACGGCAGCGTTTCGATTTTCTGCAATCAATGCATTCGAAAATCTGATCGATAGCAATGACACCCTGATCCTGAAATTTTTCCTCAACATCTCTTATGCCAGGCAGGAAGAGAAGTTAAATCGCCGGAAGACTGATCTGGTAAAGATGTTCAAACACAACGACGGTGATTGGGAAGAACGCCAGCACTGGGACGGGTATATGCGGGCCTACGAGGACATGTTGAACCGATCAGAGATCCCCTGGCATCCTGTTCCGGCAGACCAGAGCTGGTATCGCGACTACGTAGTTGCCAAAACAATCGTTGAGGCCATGGAGCAGCTTGACCTCAAGTTTCCGCTGCTCGAGCAAAACTAGAAGGTTCCTGGAAGCTCAGTTCGCTCGTGGAAGAACCGGGTGTTCGTAACCATCTATCGACTAAGCAGTCGACTCACTACTTCATTTTAGGAGTTCGAATCGAGCGTTTGCCCAACGATGGTGTTTGACCTCGGTCAGCCCGGAATCACTGGGTCGAGTGATCAAGAATCTGGTTGGTCCCGACCGGATTCACACCATGCACAAGCCACTTGCTCCCTGACACTTTCTCGTAGGACTGGAAAAAGAACTTCCACTTTTTGCCTTGCTCCCGCCAGCCGAAAGTGATGGATTGGCGGCCACCGGTGCGGTAGTGCTCCGGCTCAAACACCTGACCGGTCCCGTGCACCTCGCGCGCCCAGGTGTGCTGCACTGAGTTCTGAATTTCGAGGATTGTTGACGGTTTGACCACACCGGCCAGACCGCTCAGTCCTTTCGAACCCGCGGCGTTGCCATGTGAAACCAGCAGGGAGTCCGCCGGTGTCGCCTGCGTGCCGATGCCGAAAGTGCATCCGTTCATATTGGCGGTGAAACACAGACTGGCATCTCCGCCGAGCATAGTTGGCGTTGTTTTACCCTGCACATATTCAGCAATGTAGGCGTCGAAACTCACTTCGTCCTCTTTGGCCTTCGAGAGCATGTAAACGGGGATCGGTGTTTCTTTGCTTCCGGCACTCCTGAAACCGCTGCCTGCAGAGGGGCGAAACGTAAGTTTGTCGGGCTTTCCTTTGACCGACGGTGTGCTGATCAGGTTGGAAACTGAAATCGCCACACTATCGAGCCATCCCGGGGGGTCAGCCAGAAACGATCGGCATTCATCTTGGGTAAAGGACACCTGGGCACTCCGGCAAAAATTTAAGTTTAGCGTCATTCGGAGCAGTTGTGGCTTTTGGTGCAACTGGTGTGCGCCGGCAAAGCGATCTAAATTTAGCATGACCCGCCGGGTAAAGCGTTGCGGGTGTAACTTGCGGGTGAAAAAAATTGGAACCGACGACAAAAAATCGCAGCGTGGTCCTCGCCTCACGCCCGACTGGGATGCCGCATATCGATAACTTCCGTGTCGAGGAGCGTGACATACCTGAACTCCTGGACGGCAGGATTCTGTGCCAGAACCTGTTCATCTCGCTGGAATCCGGATTTCGCAACTGGATGGATGAAGGCAGTGGCGATGAAATCCTGCCTGCCATGCCGATCGGTGAGCCGGTCATGGGGCTGACCTTGAGCCGCGTGCTCGAGAGTCGCAACCCATTGTATCGGGCTGGTGATCTGCTGATGGCTCGCTTCGCGTGGGAGGAGTTTACCGTTACCGATGCCGGTGACTTCATCTCGCCTCTCACGGACGTAAAACATCCGCTGAATTACTATCTTGGCGTGTTAGGAGACACAGGCCTGTCTGCCTATTTTGGCCTCACTGACTATGGTGATATCAAACCGGGTGAAACAGTGCTGGTCAGTGCCGCCGCGGGTGCTGTGGGTAGCATCGCCGGTCAGATTGCAAAACTCTATGGCGCGCGAACGGTTGGTATCAGCAGCACAGCAGCCAAATGCCAGCGTCTGATCAGCGATCTCGGCTACGATGCAGCGCTCGATCGCACGGTTGCTGACCTTGATAAGGCGATGACAATCGCATGCCCCGACGGAGTCGATGTCTATTTCGATAACGTTGGGGGACCGATGCTGCAGACGGTCCTCAATCACATCAATGAAGAAGCGCGAATTCTGCTGTGCGGATCGGTTGCGACCTACAATAACCCGCTGCCGCAGCCAGGACCAAACAATCTGTTTCAGCTGACCACACGGCATGCACATATGCACGGATTCATGACGCATCTGCAGCTTGCCCGTTACGATGAAGCACGCACAGTCCTGGCGGGCTGGATCGAAGAAGGCCATCTGGTGGTGCATGAACATCGCCTGCAGGGGATCGAGAATGTTGCGCGGGCGTTTTGTGATCTGTTTGCAGGGGTAAACTTCGGCAAGACGATCGTCGTACTCTAGAAGCAGGCCTGGCAGACCGAGCCTGCCATGGCGGCTTGATCAATTACTTACTCAGCTCGACTACTTCATTCTCCTGTGAAAACTGGCGCCCGCTTCTCGGCAAACGCTCTGACCGCTTCGCGATGGTCGGCGGTTGATCTCGATTTCAACAGCCTGTCTGCTTCCCGCTCGATCGCGGTCCGATGATCAACTGACAGCGCTTCATCCAGGTTGTCTTTCATATACGCCATGGCCGTTGGAGGTCCACTGGCCAGTTGGGTTGCCAGTTCCATTGTGGCGGAGGCGAGTTTTTCAGCTGCAGCCACACGGTTAACCAGCCCCATCGCAAGGGCCTCGGCCGCTTGAACGCGATCACCGGTCAACATCAGTTCACGTGCGCGACCGGGCCCCACAATGCGGCTAAGCAGCCAGGCAATGCCGTAGTCACCCGAGAGACCGTCGCGAACATAGGCAGTTGAGAGGAACGCAGTATCGGCTGCGATGCGCAGGTCACAGGCCAGCGCCAGAGCCATGCCCGCGCCAGCGGCAGGTCCGGGAAGGGCGGCGATCGTCGGTTTGCGCATGGCGACCAGAGCCCCGGAGAGTTCCTGATGGCGGGCTACCATGGCCTGGTATTGAGCCTGCAGAGAAGGGGGTGAGATCTCAGAACGTCGCCCCATCGCCTTGTCGTCCCCACCGGCACAGAAGGCACCACCGGCACCGGTTAACACCACCGCCCTCACGCTGTCATCTGCTGCTGCCCAGGCGATTGCGCCGCGCAATGCCATGGTCAGTTCGTCCGACAGCGCGTTGCGTGCTTCGGGTCGGTTCAGGGTCAGCGTCACGACCTGATGGTCGCGTTTTACCAGAACCTGATCAGTATCCGGTTGATAGTCTGCCACGATGCCTCTCCTTTATTACGGAAGAAACATTTTCGCACTCGGTCATACCCTGTCGCACCTTTACAAGCGACCAGGGCACTGCTGAGCAAATTCGCCCTTCGCCGCTCATTCTGACAGCATGGGCAGTTGAAGAGGGAGAGACCAAAATGAATAAAGACGAGTTTTACCGCAATGCACGCACGGATCTGACCGGCCCGCTGGCCGGTGTGCGGGTGCTGGAAGTGACCACCACCTGGGCGGGCCCCATGAGCGGCGTGATTCTTGCCGATATGGGTGCGGATGTAATCAAAGTGGAAATTCCCAGCGGCGATGTAGGGCGCTCGATCTCGCCCATGCTGCCCGGCACCAAAGTCGGCTTTGCTCATGCCACCGTCAACCGCAACAAGCGAGCGTTAGCACTGGACATCCGCAAACCGGAAGGTCGTGACCTGTGCCTGGACCTGGCCCGCCGATCAGACATCATGCTGGAGAACTTCAAGGTGGGCACCATGGCGAACTATGGCCTGGGTTACGCCGATGTGTGTTCGGTGAAGCCGGACATTGTATATGTGTCGATCACCGGTTGGGGACAGTTCGGTCCGAGGCATCTGGATGCGGGTTATGACCCTTTAGCGCAAGCGGCATCCGGGTTTCTGTCTATCAATGGTCATCCCGATGCACCGGCAACGAAAGCTCCAACCTTTCTTGCCGACGACTTAGGCGGCCTGCATGCCGCTCTGGGGGCCATGGCAGCACTTCGCTACCGCGATCAGACCGGTGAGGGGCAACACGTAGACGTTGCGCTGCTGGACGCCATGTTGTTTCAGAGTAATGGTCTGCCCACCCTGGGTGCTCTGGGCGTGTCCCCATCGCGCATGGGCAATGAATTTGGTTTTGCCGTACCCGCCAATGTGTACGAATGCTCAGATGGTGCTGTATACCTTGGTGTTCTGTTGGATGCTCACTGGCGTATTCTTGCTAACCTTCTGGGTCAACCGGATCTGGCCGACAACGAAGCCTTTGCCACGGCACTCGCCCGATCGGCCAACCGTGACATGTGCAACATGTTGGTTAGCGAATGGTTAGTCGGGCAGACGCAAGCCCAGGCTGTGAAGATCCTCTCCTCCAGTGGTTTACCGATCGCACCGGTGCAGACATATGTGGAATCAGCAACCGACCCGCATGTGCTGGAACGGGATATGTTGCAGCCTACCAGATTTGCCGACGGCACCAGCGCGCCCATCACCGGTCCCGCAGCCAAATTTTCTCGCACCCCCACACGGGTTCGCACTGCTGCTGCGGACCTGGGCCAGCACACGGACGAAATTCTCGCAGAGCTGGGTCTGGACGCTGATGCACGAAAGCGGCTGGTGGATGCTGGCATTACTGCGTAAGAGTTAGTTTTAATCCGACTAAAGGTTAGAATGATGAAGTCCGAAAAGTTCTGGGACAAAACGGCGCAACGGTACGCAAAGAGCCAGGTTTCCGACCAGGCGGCATACCAGAAAAAACTCTCCGAAACCCAGAGCTTCCTGCAACCAGACATGCGAATCGCGGAATTTGGTTGCGGGACGGGAACAACTGCGGTTCATCACGCGCCCCATGTGCAGCATATCGACGCGATCGACATATCGGAGAACATGCTCAGCATTGCCCGCGGCAAGGCCAAAGAGGCAGGGATCGATAACATCACTTTCACCCGTGGCACTTTGGCTGAATTCGGCGCTCAGGATGAAAGCTTCGACGTCGTTCTGGGTTTAAACGTCATCCACCTGCTGCCAGATCGGCAAGCAGTGATCACGGAAGTGGTCAGAATCCTCAAACCCGGGGGCATCTTCGTGAGCAGCACCGTTTGCCTGGGTAACTCCGCCCTGCGCTATATCAAACTGATTGCCCCAATGGGCAACCTGCTGGGCCTGATGCCCGACATCTTCATCCTGAAGGAGGCGGAGTTGGAGAGCGAAATGACGCGCGCAGGTTTTTCGATCGAACGTCAGTGGAATCACGGCAAAGGGGGTATTGCTGTCTTTATGGTTGCGCGCAAACAGTGCGCTCAACGCCATTAGATGTGACTCGAAGTTTCAACGCCTAACCAGTTTAACCACGCCGCTGGCGCATCCAGTCCGACAGCTTGGCATCAAAATACTCAGCGAAGCGTCCGTCGACATTGCGGCGGTAACGCAGCCAACCGGTCTGAAAGTACCTGGTGGTCAGGAGTGATTGACCAGCGAAATCATCAATCGCCCCATCTTTGAGAACGCCTTCCTGGACCTCCCGATAGAGCTGTTCAGTGCACCGGAGGGGATCAGCTGAAGCAATTTCCGTAACTCGCAGGCGCGCGTTAATATGGCGCGTGCGCATTCTCCGGAGTCGAAATGAAATCCCTGATTGGAATCACCGTTGTTGTCCTCGCCTGTATCGCCTACGCGGACGACATCAAACGCACCTCCACCGGTAAACCCGATTTCTCAGGCGTGTACGACACCGGCACCCTCACACCCTTGAACCGCCCGGCGGCGTTCGGCGACAAGCAGTTCATGACCACACAGGAAGCGGAGCAGGTGGTCAAAACCACTCTCGGCCGATTTGAATGGGCCAATCGTGAAAGCTCAGCTGATCGGGAGGCGCCGGTAAAAGGCGGTGACGGCAACAATACCGCCGGCGCTGGCGGTGTTGGCGGTTACAACACGTTCTGGATCGATCCGGGCAGTAAGACATTTGAAATCGACGGCAAATTCCGCACGTCAATCATCTACGACCCGCCGAACGGGCGCCAACCGCCCATGTTGCCCGCTGCGATGCTGAGGATGGCATCTTCCTACGCCTCCTTCGGCTATATGAACGACGGAACGGCGTCGTGGCTTGCAAGCGATCGCCCCGGTCCATTTGACGGACCGGAAAGCCTGGCACCTTCCGAGCGCTGCCTGATCAGCTTCGGCGCGACCACGCCGACCCTTCCAAGCCTGTACAACAACTACAAACGCATCGTGCAGACCGAAGATCACGTGATGATTCTGCAGGAGATGGTGCATGACGCGCGGATCATCCGCATGAATGCCGAGCACGGCCCGGAAGCCTTGCGCCTGTGGCTGGGCGACTCGGTTGGCAGATGGGAAGGGGACACCCTTGTTGTTGAAACCAAGCACTTCCGCCCCATGAGCAGCCTCGGCGGCGCCGACGAGAACCTGCACGTTGTTGAGCGCTTTAACCTGCTCCCGGACGGCCATATCGTCTACAAATTCACGGTCACCGATCCGACGGTCTGGGCAGCGCCCTGGAGTGGCGAGTACCTGTGGACCAGCAGTGAAGATAATGTGTATGAGTACGCCTGCCACGAGGGCAACTATGCGATGGAAGGCATCTTGAAAGGCGCTCGCATCCTCGAAAGCGAGTGGGTGCCAGCGGCGCAGGCCGGCGGCCAGTAGACCCCGTCTCGACATAAGGTCAGGGAACTTATGAGCAGCAACACCTACGGTTCAACTGCCAAATGGCTGCACTGGCTGATCGGCGCTTTAGTTATTGTGATGCTGATCGGTGGGCAAACGCTGGAAGCACTACCGTTTGATGAACGTGAACAGCTGATCATGGTGCATTCAGGTCTAGGGACGCTGGTGCTGCTCGCTATGATCCTGCGGGCAGGGTGGCGAAGAACACACCCCCCACCCGGCCCGGTCGGGACCATGAGTGACCGTCAGATCATGCTCGCGAAGTGGGTGCATCGGGGCTTGTACACTCTGTTGGTTCTGCAGCCTCTCCTGGGCATCGCTCAGGCGATGTTCATCTGCGACTATCAGGTTCGCGCGTTCGGCCTGATTAACT
>JAQBYL010000190.1 GCA_027622495.1 Pseudomonadota bacterium | reverse complement strand
GCCTGCGTCGGTAAAGATCTGAACCAGACTCTCGGCGCCGCTTGTCTCTTTAGCCATTGTTCCTCGCTGTATATCGATGCTTTTGTCGCTTGATGCCACTGATCATTGTTATGGGAACACAAATATTCCCGGACCATCCCGCAGGCATTATTGCCCATCCGGCCAGCCGGTTCGACATTTAAGCATTTTGTGCGCTTAAACCCCTGAGGTACCATTGCGCGCCCACCGCAAATCAAGAACTTAATCTCATGACGCACCGGTCGGGATGGCTGTTGGGGGTCATCGCGTACACACTTGCAGCCACCTGTGCCGCTGACGGTAAATCGTCTGCGCTGATCGCGGTCGCCGCAAATTTCGCCCATGTCATGGCCGATCTTCAACCCGAGTTCGAAAAAGTGAGCGGTGCAGGCCTGCGCATCAGCATCGGATCCACCGGCAGACTCTACGGCCAGATCATCAACGGCGCACCCTTCGATGTGCTGCTTGCAGCCGACCAGGTGCGTGCAGAAAAACTTGAAAACACCCGCTTCGGTGTTCCCGGAAGTAGATTCACCTACGCGACCGGTCGCCTGGTGCTGTGGTCGACCCAACCAGATCTACTGAGCGGCGCTGAACCGGCGCTTGCCGACCTTAACTTCCGTCACCTGGCAATGGCGAATCCGGATCTCGCACCCTATGGTGCTGCAGCCAGGGCAGTTCTCCTTCACCTGGGTGTGCTTGAGCCGATCACCAGCCGCCTGGTGGTGGCAGAAGACATCGGCCAGGCCTACACCATGGTCGCAACCCGCAACGCTGAGCTCGGTTTTATCGCTCTGAGCAGCCTCGTCAACGGTAATACCCGGGGGAGCACATGGGAAGTCCCGCAGAGCTACTACCCACCGATCCACCAGGATGCTGTGCTGCTGAGCCGGGCGCAGGAAAACCCTGCCGCAACCGCATTTCTGACCTGGCTGCGTTCTGATCAGGCACGTCTGATCATCACCCAGGCCGGATACCTGGCACCGTGAGCCTGCCGGACGCCGGACCGCTGTGGCTGACCTTTCATCTGGCGTTGGTGACCACCCTGGTGCTGCTGATCATCGGCACGCCATTAGCGTGGTGGCTTGCGCGCACCCGGTCCCGGGCCAAACCGTTTGTCGAAGCGCTCACCGCCCTGCCCCTGGTGCTACCCCCCACCGTGCTCGGGTTTTACCTGCTGGTGATCTTCAACCCCACCTCCCCCATCGGTGCGTTGTGGGTCGACATCACTGGCAATACCCTCACATTCTCATTCACCGGGCTGGTCGTTGCCTCAATCATGTATTCGCTTCCGTTCATGGTGCAGCCGCTGGCAAGTGCATTCGAAACTGTTGGTAGAAATCCGATGGAGGCAGCAGCATCGCTCGGTGCATCGCCATTGGATGCGTTCTTCTCGGTGGTGGTGCCGCTGTCTTCACGGGGCTTTCTGACCGCTGTCATCCTGACCTTCACTCATACTATCGGCGAGTTTGGTGTGGTGCTGATGGTGGGTGGAAACATCCCCGGTGAAACCCGCGTCATCTCGATTGCGATCTACGAACATGTCGAGACGCTGCGCTATGCCGAAGCCCACATCCTGGCGGCCGGTCTGCTGGCGTTTTCGTTTGTTTCTCTGTTAGGCGTATACACTCTCAACCGCAGGTATCCGGTTCATGTCATCTGACCTGCTCGACATCGACCTGCACTTAAGCCATGACGATTTCAGCCTCGCTGTGAGAGCCTCGATCGATCTCGGTATGACGACGGCGGTCTTTGGTCCGAGCGGCAGTGGCAAGACATCGCTGCTGCGGGCCATCGCCGGTTTCGACCAGCCAGGCCACGGCCATATCAGGTGCGGTGGCGAAACCTGGTTCGACAGCGCCGCCGGGATCAACATCCCTCCGCATAAACGACCGGTCGGCTACCTGTTCCAGGAAGGTCGTCTTTTCAGCCACCTCAATGTTTCACGCAACCTGCACTACGCCTACGAGCGACGTCGCCGGGATGTGCAGGCACTTCGTCCAGACCCGGTGATCGATGCCTTTGATCTGGGCGCACTCCTGACCCGGCAGATCAGGTCGCTGTCTGGCGGCGAACGCCAACGGGTGGCACTGGCCCGCACGCTGATCAGCGCACCGCGTCTGCTGCTGCTCGACGAACCCCTGGCTGCCCTCGACTACAACCGCAAAAGCGACATTCTGCCGTATCTTGAAAATCTGCCCGAACGCTTTGCCATGCCTACCCTTTTAGTCAGTCACAACATCGACGAAGTCACGCACCTCGCCGATCAGGCGCTTTCACTTAAAAATGGCCGGGTTGATCGCGTAGGCACCGTTGCCGACCTGGTGGACAGCCTGGACCTGGACACCAACACCGGCCGCTTTGATGCCGCGGTTCTGGTCGAAGGATCGGTGATCGCCCAGGACCCGCGTCTGCACTTGACCCATGTCGACACCGGTGGACCGGTGCTGGCGGTGCCAGGTCTGCCAACCGTCCCGAACGGCGAACGGATCCGGCTTCGGATCCGTGCGCGTGACGTAGCCATTGCGTTGAGTCGGCCGCAAGGTTTGAGCATCCGCAATGTGATACCAGGCCAGATCACCGATCTGGTGGTGCATACCAGTATCGGCGCTGCGGATCTGTGGATTGCGACCGAAGGACCGACCCTGCGCTCCCGGATCACCCTGGCCTCTGTTGAGGAACTTGATCTCACCCCGGGCAAAACCGTGTTTGCCCTGGTGAAGAGCGCAAGTATCGACTCCTGACCCGAGCGGTTGATCCGCAGGCGACTGGGTGCGATCCGGTGGCCGTGCTAATCTCTCGACCCTGTTTTGAAACCGGTGTTAGAACATGCAGGTGCCCGTCGTTGACCTTTCCGATGAAGCGGTGCGAAACGCAGATCCCAAGGCTTTGTGCGCACTGGATGCAGCCTGTCGGGATCATGGTTTTTTTCTGATCATCAACCATGGTCTGGAGGGTGTGATCGATAACATGTGGAACCACGCAGCGACATTCTTTGCAACTCCACGTGAGCAGCGCCTGGCCATCGAACGCACGCAGACACAACCGCTCGGTTACTACGATCGCGAACTGACCAAGCAGCGCCGCGATCTGAAAGAAGTGTTCGATTTCATGCGACCGGCAGCCGACAGCAAACAGCGCAATCAATGGCCCGACGCCATGCCTGATTTCCGCAGTGCCATGGATCACTACTACGAAACCATGAGCGGTCTGGCAGCACAGGTGCTCGATCTTGTGGTTCGCGCCCTTGGCGTTGCGGGATCGGCTCTGCTGCCGGGCGATGCAAACACCAGCAACGTGCGCCTGAACCATTATCCGATCGCTGACCCCTTAAGTGACAGCGAGCGCCGATCTGTCAATCCGCTGGGCGACATGGCGTTGCATCACCACACCGATCCCGGCCTCATTACCCTTCTGGTGCAGGACGCAACGGGTGGTCTGCAGACCCATTCGATGAGCCTCGGCTGGATTGATGTGCCGCCCCTGGCAGGTTCAATCATCGTCAACCTGGGTGATGCGGTGCAGGCCCACAGCAACGATCAGTACCGCGCCGCTGTGCATCGCGTGCTGCCAATGACCGATCGCACGCGGATGAGCACCCCCTATTTTTTCAACCCGGCGGCAGACGCGATCATTGCACCCCATCCGGATCTGATCGCAGATGAAGCAGTTTTCCGCCCGTTCGCCTGGCGGGAGCTCATCCGCAGCCGGATCGATGATAACTTTCAGGATCTCGGTGTCGAGGATACCCAGGTGGACAAGTATCGGATCCACGCGTGAAGGTAAAACTGCTTACAAAATAACAGCTTACCGAGCACTTCAAACCGTCGGGTGAACTTTCAATCGCCCATGGTTCGGTGTATATTTTTCTGTTAAACCGTTACAGGGCGTAACAAATGTCCGGGTGCAGAATTCTTCTGATCAGCTCAGGGTTAGTGACTACCCTGCTGCTCGGCGGTATTGCATCAGCCGAAGACGCCGACGCTCCTTCAGCTGAAGCCGTAGATCGCGTAGTCCCGCCTGCTCTGGCACAAAGCTGGGCGCGCGGATGACCACCTTAACCGACGGCGCACGGGCACTCAACTTTGAGCAATCTCCGGAGTTCAAGGTGATCAAGTCCGCCGGGCACGAATCGGGAGACTTTTTCTTCATGCCCGTGGCTGCCCGCTGACATGAGAATGATCAAGGCGTGTCTGGGGTTTGCGTTGTTGTGTGCGTCAGCCTGTTCCGCCGACACACAGCAACTGGTGTTACCCGCAGGCTTCAGTATTGAGCAGATCGCCAGTGTAAAAGGCGCAAGGCAAATGGCCCTGAGCGACAACGGCACGCTGTTTGTTGGCACCCAGCGCGAAGGCGAAGTTTCGGCGATCGCGAGAATCGGTCAACCGGACCAGGGCGAGGTCGTTCAGATTGCAGAGAAACTGAAGATGCCCAGTGGGGTCGCCGGGCACCGGGGGCGCCTGGACGTCGGCGCCGTGAACCGCATCCTGGTGTTTGACGATATCGAAAACAATCTTCACCCCTCAGCACCCCATCGCGTGCTGACAGAGGGCCTTCCAGACAAACAGCATCACGGCTGGAAGTATCTGAAGTTCGGACCTTCCGGTGAGCTCTATGTACCGGTCGGTGCACCGTGCAACGTCTGCGCTGAGGAAGACGAGCGGTTTGCCAGCATTCTGACTATGAATCCACAAAGTGGGACCACCAGCGTATTCGCCAGTGGCATCCGCAATACGGTTGGCTTTGACTGGCATCCGGTGAGCGGCGAGCTGTGGTTTACCGACAACGGCCGCGACATGCTCGGTGACGACATCCCTGCTGAAGAGGTTAACCGCGCGCCGAAAGCCGGTCTGCACTTCGGCTTCCCTTATATCCATGCCGGTGATATCCCCGACCCTGTCTTCGGGTCACAGCGCGGTTCAAGGGAGTATGTCGCCCCGGAAATAAAGATCCAGGCACACTCCGCCGCGCTCGGTGCGGTCTTCTATAAGGGCGGTTATGAACACGGGAACAGCGGCGGCAATTTCCCTGCGAAATATACCAATGCTCTGTTTGTCGCCGAACACGGCAGCTGGAACCGCTCAAGCAAGGTGGGTTATCAGGTTGGCGTCGTGACGTTTGACGAATACGTCGCCAACTACCAGCCGTTCGTTACCGGCTGGCTTCAAGATCAGAAAAACTGGGGGCGACCGAACGATGTATTAGTCCTGCCCGACGGCAGCCTGCTCATATCGGATGATCAGGCTGGTGCGATCTACCAGGTGCGTTACCAGGAGCCTCAGGCTCCTGCTGATTGACCTCCGCGAATCAGTCGTCCCGGCAGCACACCGGTGTGCTCGCCATTGAGGTAAGTCACCTCACCCCGCTTGATCGTCATTCGATAGCCATCGGCTTTCTGAATCAGCCGTTTACCACCGGCCGGCAGGTCATAAACCATTTCGGGTTTGTGCAGTTTGAGAGCGCTGTAATCTATGAGGTTGAAATCGGCGAGATAACCCGGCGCGATCAGACCGCGGTCGTTGAGGCCATACACTGACGCGGAATCCTGGGTCAGTTTGTGCACCACGAATTCGAGCGGCATGAGGGGGCCGCGGCTACGGTCCCGGGTGAAGTAGCTCAGCATGTAGGTGGGAACGCTTGCGTCCACCAGCACACCACAGTGCGCACCCCCATCTGATAAACCAAAGACGCTGCGCGGATGCTCTATAACCTCTCGCTGCCCTTCGAGGTCACCACCGTAGCGCCCGAACAGAATGAGCAACGGCACACCTGCGGCCAGCGTGTCCATCATCACCTCGCGTGGGTCCAGACCACGGATCTTTGCCTGGGCTGCGACGTTGTCGTCCACACCGGGTTCGTAGCTCAGCTGTTCATCCATGATGTACATGTGCTCATGATCAGTCATAAAACGCACAGCATCGGCATTGCGGGGCAGCTTGGGCTCCTCATTCAGAATCCGTTGACGGAACGCCGGATCTTTCAATATAACCCGTTGTTCCGCCAGCGGCCGATCCTGAATCTCGCGATAGGCGGGGAACTGCTTCATGGGGTTGATGGTGCCATCCAGTGTCATCAGGATCGAGGCCGGACGCGCACCAACCTGGGGACGCAAGTTAAAACCATCTGCGTGCAGGCGATCAGCAAGATCCCACACGGGACCAAGACCGGCGGTAACAAGCGGGGTCACGGTTCGGCCGGTGGTTCGAATAATATGTTCAACCCAGGCAAGCTCTTCTGGGTTGCTCAAGCTGTCTGAAACGAATTCCATGGTGCCGTGTGACAAGCCTTCAAACGCACTGCCGATGGTGCACATTTCCTCACCTGACGCCCGGGTTCCGGGCACCAGGTTCCCGGCCTTGTCAACATGGCCGTAAAAACGCGAGGTGGTGAAGCCAAGTGCACCTTTGAGCAGGGCAGCCCTGGTGATGTCGCGCATCTGCGCCATATCGTCGGCAGTGGCGTCGTCGTAACAGCGCTCACCCATCACGTAGTGACGGATTGCCACATGCGGCACCTGGGTACCCACATCCACCGTGTAGGGTGTGTCGATGCAATCCAGATATTCTTCAAAGCTTTCCCAGCCCCACGGAATCCCTTCGTGCAACGCGGTCCCCGGGATGTCCTCGACGCTTTCCATCAGCGAAACCAATTCCTTTTCACTGCCAGGTCGAACCGGTGCGAACCCAACCCCGCAGTTGCCCATGACCACCGTGGTGACACCATGCCAACTGCTTGGGGTGACTTGTTTATCCCAGCAGACCTGGCCATCGTAGTGGGTGTGTATATCCACAAATCCTGGTGTCAACAGATCACCAGCCGCATCGATCACCCGTTTCGCGCTCACCCCACTGCGTTGAGTTACGGCGCTGATCCGGCCCTGATTAACTACCACATCGCCTTCGGTGATGGGTCCACCGCTTCCATCGGCGATGGTTGCGTTACGTATGATGAGATCGTGCATGGTTGTGCCCTTTGGGTTTGCGTTGCGGCCTGAGCGTTTAGGTTTGAGCGTCGAGTCTAACACGCTGTTTTGCGTCCGGGGCGGGCGACCGCTAGGCTTAAACCTCAGCCAAGCCCACCGACAGGATCAATCCATGCAGATCATCCCCATAGAGCAACTGATACCCGATGTGATCGATGCCTGGGGGGCACCGCATTTCGATCGGCGCAAACAGGGCATCAGCCCGCGCCGTCTGCCGGAATGGACCCGCAACCAGGTACCCGAGACCATGGATGTGGTGGTTCGCATGCCCTCTGGCGTGCGGCTTCGCTTCAAGACCGCAAGCCAGGTTGTGGGCCTCGACTTTCTCGCCACCAACATGGTGACACCACCTGCACAGCGACGGCCGATTCCCTTCGCGCTGGAGGCGCACGGCACGCTTCAAACGCGAACCTCGGAAAAAGGCAATGTGATCGAGCTAGACCCCAAGAGCCCCGGCAAGTTTGACCTCATCCGCGGGGATCAGGACCGGGTTCTGTTCGACAACCCTGCGGGTAAGGATGCAACCCTGTCGCTGTGGCTGCCGCATAACGCCTTCATTGAACTGCGATCACTGATCATCGACGACGACGCCAGCATCGCACCACCAGACCCGGAAACACGGCTGCGCTGGTGGCACCACGGTTCATCCATCAGTCATTGCATGGAAGCCGAAGACCCTGCCTTGATCTGGCCCGCTCACGCCGCGCGCGAGGCAGACCTGGCTGTGACCAATCTCGGTTTTGGCGGGCAGTGTCATCTGGACCAGTTCATCGCGCGCACATTGCGTGAT
>JAQBYL010000189.1 GCA_027622495.1 Pseudomonadota bacterium | reverse complement strand
CTGTATTATCGCCAGAAGCATTTGAGCGTGTACGACGCAGTCCTGCCGAGGATCGGTGCGTCGATTACCTATTTCGGAACGGCGGTTGTACGGCAATTTCAGGAAATGGACGTGTACTGTGCAAATAACGCGCACGGCATCACTAACTCAAGAGACAAGCTTCGCAGTCTGCAGATTCTGAGCCGTCACTCCATCGGCATACCCAGAACAACCTTCGTCCGTGATAAAAAAGATGTGCTCCCGGCAATCGAACGTGTTGGTGGCGCGCCGGTGGTGATCAAGCTGATCGAAGGTACCCAGGGGATCGGTGTGCTGCTTGCTGAGACGATCAAAGCCGCGGAGTCGATCATCGAACTTCTGCAGAGTCAGAAGCAGAACGTGCTGGTTCAGAAGTTTGTGGCCGAAAGCAAAGGCAAAGACATACGCGCATTTGTAGTGGGTGACCGGGTGGTTGCAGCCATGCGTCGAGTTGCACAGGGGCAGGATTCCGCAGCAACGTGCATCGCGGTGGTATCGCAGAAGCAGTGGAGCTCAACGCGGATTACCGAGAAACCGCGGTACGGTCTGCGCAAATACTGGGTCTGCAGATTGCCGGCGTGGACATGCTTGAAGGTAAAGATGGACCGCAGATCATGGAGGTCAATTCATCACCCGGTCTTGAAGGAATCGAAACCTGTACCGAGCTCGATGTTGCGGGTGCGGTGATCGACTACATATCGGCCCAGGTGGATTTCCCGGAAATCGACATACGGCAACGCCTGACCGTCAGCAAAGGCTACGGTGTGAGCGAAATTTACATACCCGAAGGTTCCAATCTGGTGGGTGTCACGATCAAGGACACCAAACTTGCAGAAAAGGATATCAACGTGCTCACGTTGTACCGCGACGCTAAAGTGATCCCCAACCCTCGGATCGACCGGGTGCTTGAACCCCACGACAAACTATTGTGTTTTGGTAAACTTGAAGAGATGCGGCACATGGTTCCCGGCAAGACCCGCCGCCGCCGCCGCCCCGTTGTGAAGGATCTGGTGTCTGATGTACCTCACAACGCTCAGTACAGAACGAAATGATAGAACGAAGTAACAGAACGCCTGAGGCCGGGTATATAGCCAACGCGTCTAACTAGTGATCAACAAAGTGAAAAAAACCAAAGCAGATAAAGCCTTGCCGTTTGAGATTGCCGGTCAGGTCGTAGCACCCGGCGAACGGCTGCAGTTCGACGTGCCCACAGCTAACCTGTACACCAATTCGCCGCTCAACATGCCGGTGGAAGTCATCCACGGGCGGCATCCAGGACCGGTGTTACTGATCTGTGCTGCGATCCATGGCGACGAACTGAACGGTGTTGAGATCATTCGTCGCATGCGCAGTTTCCGCCAGTTGAGCCGTCTCCAAGGAACGCTGGTTCTGGTTCCAGTAGTCAACCTGTTCGGGTTCATCCATCAGTCTCGTTATCTACCAGATCGACGTGACCTGAACCGCTGCTTTCCGGGTAGCGAACGCGGCTCGATTGCGTCGCGGGTAGCGTTCAAATTTTTTAACGAGATCGTCAGACGATGCACCCACATAATCGACCTGCATACGGCGGCAGTTAATCGAGACAACCTGCCGCAGGTTCGGGCCGCTCTTGATGAACCCGGCGTGCGAAAAATGGCAGAAGGTTTTTCGATCCCGGTGATCATCAACTCCGGTCTGATTGAAAGCAGCCTGCGCTGTGAAGCCGGAAAGCTGGGCATACCAGTGATTACCTACGAAGCCGGCGAAGCACTTCGTCTTTTTGAAAGTTCGATCGTTACCGGCGTGCGCGGAATTGTCAGCGTGATGCGGACACTGGGTATGCTGCCATCGATCCGCATCACGACGGTCAGAGCCGAGCCGTATATCGCACGCTCCAGCAGCTGGTTCCGTGCGCCAGTGGACGGGATCTTCCGGCCGCTTTCGAAACTGGGCACACGGGTTCGCAAAGGTGACACGCTGGGGGTTATTTCCGAGCCTTTCGGTTCCGAAGAATCGATTCTGGTTGCAGAGGCGGACGGCATCATCATCTGTGTGAGCAATCTGCCGCTGGTGAACGAAGGTGAGGCTCTGTTTCACATTGCCAAGTTCGAACGAGCCGGTGCAGTGGAGGAAGAAATCGCTGCCCATGTCAGCAATATCAAGGGAGACCGGCTCTACGAAATAGAAACGGTGCCTGTCACAGTGAATGGCGCCACGCGAGGATCGAACGATGACAAGTGACAGCATTCCCATCATGGCAGGCGCTGAGCCCGACGGAATCGGCAGAATTCCGGAGGTGCAGGAAGTTGCCGACCGGCTAGCCATACACGAGGTTTTGAGTGAGCACTGTCGGGGCGTTGATCGCGCCGATCAGACCACCCTGGAATCCTGCTACTGGCCTGACGCGTCGGTCGAATATGGCGCATTCGTCGGTGGGGCACACAGGTTCTGCGGCATCCTTCCAGGGCTCATCAGCCGCTATCTGGCCACCCAGCACCGGGTGACCAACGTGACATTCCGTTTTGCTGGTCCCAGTGCCCGTGTTGAGTCTTATGTTACTGCTTATCATCTGCAGCAACCGGATCAGGGCGGTCGGGAAATGACTTACCTCGGCCGCTATCTGGATCTGTTTGCCAGACGAGGCGATGTGTGGAAGCTCGCCCATCGCAAAATCCTGATGGACTGGAACCAGCACGTTGATGGCACCGTAGAATGGCACGCACCTGGCTTTGAAGGCATCGCGGTGGGAGGTCGTGCGCCTGATGATATTGGTGTTCGATTTCTGAATGGAGACAGCGATTGAGGCTAGGCGCACTGCTTAGCCTGGGCAACGCAACCTCGCCGCAGGCACTCGCTGACCAGGCCCGTATGTATGAAGCCGAAGGCTATAGCAGTCTGTGGACACCACAGGCCATTGGGCGCGGTTTCATGTTACCCGATCCGTTCACCACACTTGCGGTTGCCGCGACGGTAACCGGGCTCGAAATCGGCACTGCAGTTTTACAGGTACCGCTGTATCACCCCGCGGATCTGGCCCATCGGATCTTTTCGCTCATGCAGCTTGCACCCGGTCGGTTGCGACTTGGTGTCGGTGCCGGAAGTACCGATCGGGACTTCAGCGCCTACGGTCGTGTATACACCGACCGGTTCCGCGACTTCCGCAACAGTGTCAACGACCTGCGAACCTTGCTAACCACTGGCCGCAATGATGTCTGCGATCTGTCGCCGTGGCCGCATCTTGAGCCGCCGGAGATCCTGCTGGGTTCATGGGGCGAGGGGGTGCGCAAGGCGGCTGCCGATTACGATGGCTGGATCGCTTCGGCCAACTACCGTTCTACGGATCAGGTTGAAGCCGCAATTCGCACATATCGAAGTGCCGGGGGCGGACGCGCCATCGTGTCGACCATCATGGTCGGACCGGATCGGGATGCTGGCGAGCTTAAAGCTCTTCTCGGTCGATTTGCGCAGGCCGGTTTCGATGACGCGGTGGTTATGCGTCTGCCCGGTGGTCTGGCCGCCGACAAGATCAGGAACATGATTTAAATGAAAGATCAGAAGATCGGTGGGGCTTATTCGCACTATGTGCTTTTCGTTCTTGTCGTCGTCTACGTTTTTAACTTTATCGACCGTAACATCCTGTCGATCCTCGCTGAAAGCATCAAAGCGGACCTCGGGGTAACGGATGCCCAGATGGGTTTTTTATACGGCACGGTGTTCGCCGTTTTTTACGCGGTGTTCGGCATCCCGCTTGCCCGATTTGCCGATGTGTGGGTGCGCCGCAGTCTGATCTCGATTGGTCTGATGTTCTGGAGTCTGATGACCGCACTGTCCGGAACAGCGCGATCGTTTGCGATGCTGGCCGGATTCAGGATCGGTGTGGGTATCGGCGAAGCCAGTGCCTCCCCCGCCGCTTATTCCATGCTGTCCGATTACTACCCGACCCGTGTTCGGGCAACCGTTCTGGCGATCTATTCTTCCGGTGTCTACATCGGCGGCGGAATTGGTCTGTTCCTGGGTGGCTGGATCCTCGACAGCTGGGACTCGCTTTATCCCATTGCGGAACAGGCTCCGCTGGGAATGAAAGGCTGGCAGGCCGCGTTTTTTGCAGTGGGTCTGCCTGGCTTACTGATGGCCTTGTGGGTGCGATCCCTGCGCGAACCAACGCGCGGTATCAGCGAGGGTCTGGTCAGCGAGAAACACCCAGCGCCATTCAAGGTACTGGCCACCGAACTCGGTGCAATGATGCCGGTTTTCAATCTCATTGCGCTGCGTCAGATTGGTGCGTCCGTACCGGCCAATATGCTCGCGTTGGCAGCGATTGTGATTCTTGGCTACG
Source organism: Pseudomonadota bacterium (assembly GCA_027622495.1). Lineage (GTDB taxonomy): Bacteria > Pseudomonadota > Gammaproteobacteria > Pseudomonadales > Azotimanducaceae > JAQBYL01. Next base: position 3,496 of record JAQBYL010000189.1, on the reverse strand, counting down.
GGTTATACCTTCTCACCGACACTGCCGCGCAATGGGTTGCGCTGGGGCTTGGGGCCTATGTGACCATTTCATGGGCGCAGTCGCTGGCCAAACGGGATCCTGCAACGTTTGCGATGATCTTCAAGTCACGCGCCATGATCTACACGATGATCGCGTTTCCAACCCTCAGTTTTGTCACCTATGGCGTCAGCTTCTGGACTCCACCGCTTCTCATGCGGCTGCATGACACCACGGCCGGTGAAGTCGGCATGTGGGTGGGTCTTGGCAATGCGGCGGGTGGTTTGATCGGCGTCACCCTCGGTGGATACATGGCCGACTACTTCAAAAGCAAGACGCCGAGTGGCCGCCTGATCATTGGTTTTGTCGCCGTCTTCGGTACCGTACCGGCTGTGTTGTGGATGGTTTATACCGATTCTCTGATCTGGGCATTCTGGCTCAACTTTCTGTATCACATACCCAGCGCCTGCTGGCCCGGTATACCCCCCACCACGGCGGCTGATCTGGTAATGCCGCGGATGCGTGCGGTGGCCGGAGCTTATTACATCCTGGTGAATACATTCATCGGGCTCGCGTTGGGCCCCTACACCATCGGTCGGTTAAGCGATTTTTTTGAAAAGAGCGGAACCGACGGAGCGGCTTCACTGCAACTCGCCATGACTTCATCCATGGCGATATTTGTCATAACCCTTATCTGTCTGGTTATGGCGTGGCGCTATCTGCCGAAAGACGAGGCCTCACGGCTTGATCGGGCTCGTGCCCTGGGTGAACCGGTTACTCAAACGACCTGACCGGTCAGAAGCGGAGGAGTACTCATGATTGATCTGCACACCTCACCGACACCGAATGGCTGGAAAGTCAGCATGGGTCTTGAGGAAATGGAGATCCCTTACCAGGTGCATCTGGTTAATCTGGCGAAAGGCGATCAACACACGGCCGATTTCCTGAAGATGAATCCCAATGGCCGTATACCGGTGATCGTTGATCGAGAGACCGGGGTGACGGTATTCGAATCGGGTGCAATTCTGTGGTACCTGGCAGAACGCAGCGGCCGTCTGCTGCCAGCCGATCTTGCCGGTCGGTTTGACGTGATGCAGTGGCTGATGTTTCAGATGTCGGGGATCGGACCCATGCAAGGCCAGGCGGTATCTTTTATCCGCTACTTTCCCACAACCGTTCAACCGGCCATTGACCGCTATGTCAACGAGACGCGCAGGCTATACACGGTTCTGGAGCGCAGGCTTTACGATCGCGAGTACCTGGCGACGGACTACAGTATTGCCGATATTGCCAACTACTCGTGGCTGCGAAGCCACAAATGGGCACGGGTCCCGGTTGAGGGGTTGCCGAATCTCGAACGGTGGATGCAGACCAAGGCGGACAAGCCTGGTATACAAAGGGGCGTGCTGGTACCGCCCTCGCCGGGCAAGGCGGATCTCGTTAAAGCAGGTGGTGCATCGATCGTTACGACTTAACCGGGTTAAGGTTGAATGAGGGGTTAAGTCAACCGGCCAGATAATCTGCCAGATGGGTAGCCATGTCCTGTGCGTCGTCTTGCGCACCGTGTATAAAACTCGACTTGCGACGGCGCAGAAAGGTCAGACCCAGAGCATACATACCGGGGGCATCGACAACGCCCCCGTCGTGTTTGAGGCGGCCTTTCCGATCAACCACTGGCACATTGAGCCAGCTGTAGTCAGGGTTGTAACCAGTAGCCCAGACGATGGTGGCTATTTCACCTTTGTTCAGATCCAGCTTCAGCAGAGGATCCGAAGGGAGGCGCGTAGCTGCATAACGCTCAGGCGTGCCCACATCATTCAGGCCATTGTCGCTCGCCCACCCATCGATGGTGTTGAGCATGCGGTTCATCTTCAGATCGGCCAGGGCGCAGGTGTTCTGCAGCGAACCGGAAAACATGGCCACGCCATCGTGAACCATGGCGAGGCGGCCGGTGAGTCTGACGCCCAGGTCAGACAGGGTGTTCAAGTCGAGGGTTCGCCCTTCCGGTGACCCGACCAGTTGTGGCGAAGGAACACCGCGCGCGCGGGTCAGGTCGTCCACTTCGTCCCATCGCTCATCGAGGAGCCCACTGCCATCCATCCACCACTGTATGTCGCGGTCGCGGTAGCGGCGTGGCATCCGAACGTGCTCTCCCACAGCCAGAGTGACCAGCCGACCACTTGCGTGTATTTCTTCGCTGAGTTGCAGACCGGTTGCAGAGGTACCCACCACCAGCACGCCGCCGTCTGGAAGCTGGTCCGGGTTGTGGTAATTCATGGGTGTCACTTGATGGATGTGTCCCGGCACGCCGCTTGCGCAAGCAGGGATTTTAGGCTTGTTGAAGCCACCACTTGCGAGCACCACTGCGCGCGCGCGGATGGGTCCCTGGCTGGTCTGCAGGCTATAGCCGCCGTTCCCGGCAGACACATCGGTAACCGATGTGTCTGTTCGAATGGGGGCGTCGATGTGTTCGGCGTAACGGTCCAGAAAGCCGGTCAGATCCGCCACCGGCATGAAATTGTCGGGCTCATCACCGCTGTAGGCCAGCCCCGGCAGGGTGCACTGCCAGTTGGGGGTCAGCAGACGCAGCGAATCCCAGCGTTCGTTCTTCCATGAATTGGCTACCTGGCCGCGCTCGAGAAGCACAGGGTCGATTCCCCGGCTTGTCAGGCAGTGGCTCATGGCGAGCCCCGACTGGCCGGCACCGATGATTACGACTGTGGCGTTTTCCGTTCGAACGTTGCTGGCAACACCGGTCACTTAGTTTCGACTGAAACGATGGTCGGGTTGGTGATGATGTCGTACACGGCGGAGCGCTTCTGCGATTGCGCGACCAGGGCCTCGATATCGTCTTTTGAGGCGTCTGCATCGATTTCAAAGCTCACCCGGATGCCGCTGAAACCATTGCGCACCTCGCGGTCCACCCCAAGAATGCCCTGGATGTCCATATCGCCTTCCAGGGTTGCCCGGACTGAGCGAAGCTGGATATCCCGGTTCTGGGCCACCGATGCAACGCCTGCGGTCAGGCAGCTGGCAAGACCCACCAGCACATATTCAACCGGGGTTGCGCCGCCGTCTTTGGCTGCGAATGCTTCCGGGTGATCGGCATCGAACTCGAACTCGCGTGTGCGCGGCTGTTCTGCGCCAAAACCAAAGAAGCCTTCCACCGATGAGTGCGATTGGGTGCCGTTGATCCAGTCGCAGGTAGCCCGCCACTTGAAGGCCCCGGCTTCGGGTGTCTGTTCGAGCATTTCGCGGGCGCCAAGCAGCGCATCAACGTTGACGCCGTTGTCGGCTTTTTTATCTGTGGTACTCACTGGTCGATCCTCGTGGTTGTCAGCCGGTCAGTTTTATCATTAGTCGTGCACGGCTCACAAGCCGCGGCGCGATGATGGCCGGGATTGAGCGGCGCGAAAAAGTTCACCATGATCTAGAATGGGCTGAAGATTGGTAAGACGGTCAGGTTTAACCAGGAGATACGCTCATGGCTCGATACGAC
>JAQBYL010000188.1 GCA_027622495.1 Pseudomonadota bacterium | reverse complement strand
CCTTAACCTTTATGTGTTTGTTTCTTTGTCATTTTCGTTACTTCGAATTTCCGGACAGACACTAGTTAGGGTGTCGATTTTCGAATCTGGACCGTCTGATGGCAATAAGCAAGTCGGTCTGCAGCGCCTGGTCCGGCTGGTATGCTTGCGGGGTGAACAAGCAAGAGATCCCCAATGACTGATTTTTATGGCGATGCCCATCGGGTGCTGCAGGACGAGTTCGGAACGCGCAACCTGGCCGATGGCCTGGTTCAGATTACCGTGCAGGAGCAGATCGTCGGTGCGGATGCGGCTTTCATCGAGGCCGCCGACATGTTCTTTCTCTCCACCATCAATCATGCCGGACAGCCAACGGTCTCTTACAAAGGTGGTGATCCGGGGTTCGTCAAAATCGTCAACCCCACAACGCTGGTATTCCCCAGCTACGATGGCAACGGCATGTTTCTGTCGATGGGTAACCTGGCCGCGAACCCTTTGATCGGTATGCTGTTCATTGACTTTCAGCGGCCCGACCGACGTCGGGTGCAGGGGCGCGCAACGGTTGTGCGTGACCATCCGCTCAAGGTCGCCTACCCCGAAGCGGATTTTCTGGTGCAGGTGCAGATGACCCAGATGTGGGTGAACTGCCCGCGCTACATTCACAGCTACACCAAAACGGGCGCATCCGACTACGTGCCGCGAAGTGGTGTGGTCACACCACTGGCCCCCTGGAAGCGGATCGATACCATCCAGCCGCTGTTGTCGGCAGCGGATCAGGCCAAGGCCGCAGAGGCCGGGCTCATCAGTACCGAGCAATACCAGGCTTCGGTAAGCGAACCGGGCAGAACGCCGCAAACCTGATGCCCGAGCGCACCCTCGATCAGCTGATCGATCAACTGATGCGCCCCGCGGCCGATGCGGTATCGGGGTTCATTTTCTTTGCGATCGATGTGGCCGGCGCCGAGGTGCCGTTGATTGTGCTGTGGCTGATCGGTGGCGGGCTGTTTTTTACGCTGTACCTGGGCTTTGTGAACGTGCGCGGGTTTGGCCATGCCATTGCGGTGGTGCGTGGCAAATACGCTGATCCGTCACACCCGGGTGATATCTCTCAGTATCAGGCGCTGACTACGGCAGTCTCGGGCACGGTGGGGATCGGTAACATCGCGGGTGTTGCCGTGGCGATCTCGGTGGGTGGACCGGGGGCGACGTTGTGGCTGATCGTGGCCGGGTTTCTTGGCATGTCCACCAAACTTGCCGAATGCACTCTGGCGGTGATGTATCGCGAGACCAGTGCGGATGGCCACTCGGTAGGTGGCCCTATGTACTATCTGCGCCGTGGCCTGGCCGATCGCAACTGGCCAAGGCTCGGCAAAGCCCTCGGGGTGTTTTACGCGCTGGCCATGGTGGTTGGGTGTCTGGGCATCGGCAACATGTTTCAGTCTAATCAGGCAGCTGCGATCTTCATCAGCGTTACCGGTGGGCAAGACAGCTTTTTTGCCGAGCGAGCCTGGCTGATCGGGATCATCATGGCGGTCTGTGTTGCGCTGGTGATCATCGGCGGCATCCGCTCCATTGCCCTGACCACCTCGCGCCTGGTACCCACCATGGCGTTTCTGTATGTCGTCTCGGCACTCGTGATCCTGCTGCTCAACGCGGCCGAACTCCCCCGTGCGATTGTGGCGATATGGAATGGTGCGTTCAGCGCTGATGGGGTCGCCGGTGGCGCTGTTGGCGCGATGATCATGGGCTTCCGCCGTGCGGTATTTTCCAATGAGGCTGGTCTCGGGTCGGCCTCGATTGCCCACGCGACAGCGAAAACCCGCGAACCCGTCAGCGAAGGTTACGTTGCGCTGCTCGAACCGTTTCTCGATACAGTGGTCATCTGCACGATGACGGCACTGGTGATCACCACCACCGTATACGATCCCGCCATGGCAGGCAGTGGTGTCAGCGGGATCGAGCTCACCACCCGGGCGTTCGCCAGCACCTTGAGCTGGGCGCCGATCCCCCTTTCGGTTGCGGCTATCCTGTTTGCCTTTTCAACGATGATCACCTGGTCGTTTTATGGTTTGCGGGCGTTTACTTATCTGGCAGGCGACAGTCGAGTCAACGATCTAGCCTTCAAGCTGTTTTTTCTGATGTTTGTGGTGCTCGGCGCCAGTGTCGAACTGGGGTCGCTGGTGGATCTGTCGGATGCGCTGGTGTTTGTGGTGGCGATCCCCAATCTGCTGGGCCTGTACCTGCTGGCACCGCTCATACGCCGTTCACTTAAGGATTATCAGGCGCGCGTCATCGGCAGCGTCAAGCCAGCGGATTTTTCACCTGAAAGATGAATGTGTTTGCGGGGCAGGCTGTGGATGCTTGGGCTACAATGCGCCGCTTCTTGAGTTGAGGATGAGTTGCTTGTGTTTGCACAACAGACCATTGCCCAGTTTGATCCGGAAATAGCTGCAGCGATCGAACACGAAAACACGCGCCAGGAAGAGCATATCGAACTGATTGCGTCAGAAAACTATACCAGCCCGCTGGTAATGGCGGCGCAGGGTTCCACGCTGACCAACAAATATGCTGAAGGCTATCCACACAAGCGTTACTACGGTGGCTGTGAGTACGTTGACCAGGTAGAAGTGCTGGCCATCGATCGGGTTAAAGAACTCTTTGGCGCGGACTACGCCAATGTGCAGCCGCATTCGGGATCGCAGGCCAACGCAGCCGTTTATCTGGCGCTTTTGCAGGCAGGTGACACAGTTCTCGGCATGAGCCTGGATGCCGGTGGGCATCTGACTCACGGCGCTCCGGTCAACTTTTCCGGGCGCTTGTACCACTCGGTGCAATACGGGCTCAACAACGAAACCGGCGAAGTGGACTTTGATGAGGTCGCGAACCTTGCGCGAACCCACAAACCGAAAATGCTGATGGCGGGTTTTTCTGCCTACTCAAGATTCCTCGACTGGCAGCGCTTTCGTGATATCGCAGACGAAGTAGGCGCTTATCTGGTTGTGGATATGGCTCACGTGGCCGGGCTTGTTGCGACTGGTCTGTACCCCAATCCGGTGCCCATTGCGGACGTCACCACATCCACCACGCACAAAACGCTGGGTGGACCACGCGGTGGCATCATCCTTGCCCGCAAGAATCCCGAGATCGAGAAAAAGCTGAACTCTGCCCTGTTCCCCGGTTCCCAGGGTGGTCCGCTGATGCATGTGATTGCGGCCAAAGCCATCTGTTTTAAAGAAGCCATGAGACCTGAATTCAAGGTGTATCAGCAACAGGTTCTGGCAAATGCGAAGACCATGGCTGAAGGGTTTATAAAGCGAGGCTACGATGTAGTATCAGGCGGCACAGACAATCATCTGTTCCTGCTCGACCTGATTGCAAAAGAGATCACCGGCAAGGCAGCAGATGCGGCACTCGGCCTGGCTAACATAACGGTGAACAAGAATGCGGTCCCCAATGATCCACGCTCACCGTTTGTAACGAGCGGTCTGCGCATCGGCACACCGGCAGCCACAAGACGCGGTTTTAAAGAGAGCGAGTGCGCCACACTCACAGACTGGATGTGTGATGTGCTGGACGACATCGAAAACGAAAACATGATTACCAGCGTCAAACTCAAGGTTCTCGATCTGTGCAAGCGATTCCCCGTGTATCGATCTTCTGTGTGAAACATGCACTGCCCATTCTGCAGTGCTGACGACACCAAAGTCATCGACTCGCGGTTGGTGGCCGAGGGTGATTCTGTGCGCCGGCGGCGTGAGTGTCAGGTGTGTCAGGAACGCTTCACTACCTTCGAAACTGCCGAACTGGTTATGCCCAAAATCGTCAAGTCCGACGGCGTGCGTGAACCATTCAACGAAGAAAAGTTGCGCAGCGGCATGCAACGCGCGCTCGAAAAACGACCGGTTAGCGTAGAAGCTACAGAGGCTGCGATCAATCACATCATGCATCGTCTGCGCAGCAGTGGTGAACGTGAACTGCCGTCCCGCATGGTTGGTGAAGAGGTGATGGCCGAGTTGCGCAGACTCGATGCGGTCGCGTATGTGCGTTTTGCCTCGGTTTATCGGGACTTTCAGGATGTCAGTGAGTTCCAGAAAGAGATCAACAGGTTGAACTCAGGCGATGCGTGATCGCACAGCGCGCAAGTGCACATCGGCGTTTCGCTGACTGACATGCTCACAGACGTCGACAAACTTTACCTGACCACCGCCTTCGCTCTGGCCGAACGCGGCATGTACACCACCTCGCCAAACCCGCGCGTAGGCTGTGTGTTGGTCCGCGATGGCAAGGTGCTGGGTCGCGGCTGGCACATCCGTACAGGTCACGGGCATGCAGAAGCAAATGCGCTGGCCAATGCCGCCGCCAACGGTGTAGCAGATGTGAGTGGCGCGACAGCTTATGTGAGCCTCGAGCCCTGTGCTTTCCACGGCCGAACACCGTCGTGTGCCAGAACACTGGTTGAACAACACATCACCCGCGTAGTGCTTGGAGGTCTCGACCCACATCCGAAAGTCAGTGGCGAAGGCGTGCGGATCCTGACCGATGCCGGGATCAAAGTAGACGTCGCCCCCGATGATCTCAATGTTGATCTGAACCCGGGCCAGCGGGTGCGCTTCACGCAAGCGCGGCCCTACGTTCGTTTGAAAATAGCGGCATCAATCGATGGCCGGACCGCCATGGCGTCGGGTGAAAGTCAGTGGATCACCAGCGCACCAGCACGCGCCGACGTTCAGAGTTTTCGCGCCCGCAGCTGTGCGGTGATCACCGGCAATGGCACCCTCAAGGCCGACAACCCCACGCTCAACGTGCGCGATGATGCGTATGCTGTTGATGGATATCTGCGCCAGCCGTTGCGGGTGGTGGTGGCCAGTGACGGTGATGTCAGCGGTGCCACAAATCTGCTGGCCGCACCAGGACCGGTGCTGGTGGCTCACACAGCCTCGAGAGTGAAGAAAACCGTGAAGATCAAACGCGAAGGCCTCGAATGGGTCGCATGTGGCGAAGCGCAGATTGACCTGAAGACTCTGCTCGCTCACCTTGCTGAGCGCGATTGCAACGAGGTGCTGGTTGAGGCCGGTCCACGGCTCACTGGCAGTTTTCTGGATCAGGGTTTGTGGGACGAAGTCGTTCTGTATCAAGCCCCTGTCCTGCTTGGCGTAAGCGCTCGCGCACTGGGTGCTTTTGACCGATCAACGCTTGCAGATGCGGTTCGCGGCGAGCTGCTGGACAGCGTGATGGTCGGTCCCGATCTCAGGGTGCGGCTGCGGGCGATCAGGTAAGTCAGAATCAATCTAGGTCTTTGAGCCTTACGCGGGTAGAGTGCGCACCGTGAAATACGCATCAACTGAACTGTGACCGACAAGATTAACCCCCGGGCCCGACGACAAGCCCGTCGAGCGCTGGTGCAGGCCATCTATCAATGGCAGATGACCGGCATCGACAGTCGTGGGCTGGAAAACCAGTTCGCCGAAGACGGCACCCTCGACAAAGCCGATCGCCCGTTTTTCAACGAGGCGGTCCGCCAGATCACCCTGAATACACCCGAATTTGACACGCTGATCGAACCGCTACTGGACCGCAAACTGAGCTCGCTCGATCGCGTTGAGCTGGCCATTTTGCGCCTGGGGGCATTCGAGCTGAAAAATCGTCTGGATGTGCCCTACCGGGTGGTCATCGATGAATACATCGAACTGGCCAAGACCTTTGGTGCGGAGCAGAGCCACAAGTACGTGAATGGCGTGCTGGATCGATTGGCAGGCGAGATTCGCGCGGTGGAAGTGCAGGCCCGCAAGCAGGTTTGAGGGCGGCCTTGGGTCTCCAGAACGCTTACCATGGCGATTGCAGACATCGAACCGGACCGGACCTATATGGTGTTCTCGGGAGAAGACAGCTATCCGATCAATCACGACGTTCAGGCGATCGGGTTGCGAATGTTGATTGATCAGCTGTCTGCCGTCGCCGAACCGGCCACATCAGGCTGACCGCAATGGATGAATTCCAACTCATAGATCTGATCGTTGAAACCCTGGGTCCCACGGCGCAGGCGCCATGGGTGCGGGTGGGGCCAGGCGATGATTGCACGGTAACGGATCTGCCTGCCGGGCATCAGCTGGTTTCATCCATCGACACCCTGCTGGGTGGTGTGCATTTCCCCATAGATTCAAATCCACAGCTCATCGGTTATCGAGCCATGATGGTGAGTCTTTCGGATGTAGTGGCGATGGGGGCGAAACCTGCGTTTGTGATGATTGCTCTGACCCTGCCGGATGCAGATGAAGTCTGGGTGCGTGCGCTTGCGGATGGCATCCGTCGAGCGGCGCAGGTTAGCGGTGCTGCAGTGGCAGGGGGCAACATTACACGTGGACCGGTTTGTCTGTCGCTCAGCGTGCATGGCAGCCTGCCGGCAGGGACTGCTCTACTACGATCTGGTGCCAGGCCAGGAGACGGTGTCTATGTGTCTGGCGAAATCGGTGGTGCTGCTTTTGCCCTTAAAACAGGAAAGCTCGAAGCGTACGCTGGGCTCGATCATCTGGATCCTGCCGGTCGAGCCTATTTTGCACCGGCACCTCCCTTTCATCTGGCCGACGCGATCAGAACAAGCGCAAGTGCTGCGATCGATGTGTCAGATGGCTTGTTGCAGGATCTTGGTCATCTGTGCAAAGCCAGTGGGGTAGGGGTAGACCTAAAGGAAAAACTGATCCCTGTGTTTGCGGGCATGTCAGTGGCGGACGCCGTTAATGGCAGCGACGACTATGTAATGTGTTTTACATCGCCGGGTTTTGAGCTGCCTGGCGTCACCCGCATTGGCACCGTGACAGCCGAACCCGGAATCTGGATCGACGGTGTAGCGCAAAATCTCACCGGCTATCAGCATTTCAATTCATGATCTTTACTCCTGCGCATCTAAAGAATCCCTACGTACTGATTGCCACGGGGTTAGGCAGTGGCCTGCTGCCGAAAGCCCCTGGTACATGGGGTAGCCTCCTCGCACTGGCTGCGTGGTCAGGGTTAGCGGGACTTTCTCTACCTGTGCAGATTGGCGCAACAGTTAGCTGCTTTCTGCTTGGCTGCTGGACGGTGCAGAAGGTCATCGATCGCTTTGAAGTGGGAGATGCTGGCGCCATCGTGATCGATGAGATCGCCGGCATGTGGCTGACCCTGTGGATGGTGCCCGTTGGGGGGTGGATGGTGGTCGGTTTTGTGCTCTTTCGGGTCTTCGACATCCTCAAACCCTGGCCGGTCAGCTGGCTCGACCGCCATGTTCATGGCGGCCTGGGTGTGATGGCCGACGACATTGCGGCAGCCGTCTACGCAGCGATTGTGTTGCAACTCTCAATTTTCGCCTTTGAACGGTGGTTTGCGCCTGCTTTAGCCTAGACTTCTAAGTCAGATTCGAAAGTGCGAAGCAGTATGAAAGCATTTCTGATTCTTCTGATCGGCCTCATTGGCCTTTCTCCCGCCGTCATGGCGATGAACCAGATTGAAGTTGTGGGTCTTTTCAATGGTCGTGCGGTTATCCGCCATGCCGGGGAAGACACACTGATCAGGGTCGGGGAAACCTCAAAAACGGGCGTCAAACTGGTGTCGGCCGATGCACATAGCGCAGTGGTTGAATTAGAAGGGAAGCGGCATAACCTGAGCTTGTCCAAACGGGTCAGCTCGCAGTTCCAGGCAGCGGCCGCACCCGAGGTGTCTATATCACCCGATCACCAGGGCCAGTACCGGGTTCGTGGCAGCATCAAAGGGCAATACGTGAATCTGCTGGTTGATACCGGTGCATCGGTTGTAGCCATGAGCACCGCTCAGGCAAAGAGCCTCGGCATTGACTACTTGAGCGGGCGTCCGGGACGGGTGCATACCGCCCAAGGCACCACAGAA